>CAZWUW010000054.1:0-20972 GCA_964636895.1 uncultured Eubacteriales bacterium | reverse complement strand
TGGCCAAAAAAAGGGTGGCTATTGAGGGACCGATTGGTAATGTTGGCGTCTTTTTGTCGGAAAAAGGGTACGAGGTTGTTAATCTGGATCCGCATACGCAGACTGGCATTGAACTTAAAAACTGTGATGCTATTATTATATCAGGCATGGATCGTAATATGATGGGAGATACCACCGTCAAGACTGAATCCCCGGTGATTGTAGCCAGTGGCTTGTCGCCGGAACAGGTTTATCAGGAAGTCAAGAATCGAATTGGAGAATAAGGAAAAGTAAATAAATCTTGCCAATCAGCAGGAAAATATTAGCACAATAAAGAATAAGAGTTTTATGAAACATATGTGCGCCGGAGGGTTGGCAATGAATGAAAATCAGTCCTGGAAGCAGATTGAACTGGTAAAGTATGTTCCTGACCCTGTAAACAAATATACTGATAAAGAATGTATCTGGGGGGTAGTGGAGCAGGCTGATGATAATTGGGCTCTTTTTATTAATACCCCGGGCGGCATGTTGACGCCACAGGAGCTCAAAGTAATTACCGGGATAATGGAAAACGGCGGCATTGGCATTAAATTGTCCAGCCGGCAGGCACCGGTGTTGCTACTGCCGGAAGACAAAGTGGATGACGCCTTACGCAAACTGGCGGCAGCCGGTCTAAAACTTGCCAATGTCCACGGCAGTTTGCGAAATATCAAGGCTTGTCTGGGCAAAGGGAATTGCAAAAACTCCCGGCAGCATGATGTGCTGGCCCTAGCCCGGGCAATTGACCAGGCTTTTTATGGGGTTAAGCTACCCTGGGACTTCAAAATCGGCATATCCGGCTGTTCGCGCAATTGTGCCGCGGCCAAATGCCAATGCCTGGGGTTGGTGGATAACAGGGACGGGTTTGCCGGTTATATCGGCGGGGCCGAAAATGAGCTGACCCCTGTTCACGGGACACTCATTGCTACCGGTGTGCCGGGGGAAAACGTTAATGTGGTTGTGGAGATAATTCTCAAGAATTATGTGTACTTTGCTCATAAGCTTATTGCCGACGGCATAGTCAGTGCCAAGCCGCGTCTGTATGAAATTATTGGCAAGGCGGGGGTCGGATATTTTGCTCAAGCAGTGAAAGCAGCGCTATATCCTGATACCGGAACAACAATGATGGAAGAAGTTCCGATAGAGTTAGCACCAAAGGATGAAGTGGCTGCGGCTATGGAGAAAGTTACCAGGCTGCCGGGGTTTACCAAAGAAAATGCTTTCAGTGCATTTATCGTATTAAATCAGATTTGTATTCACTGCTTAGAATGCCAGCGTTACAAATGTCAGGTGTTTATTGCAAAAGAAAGTATAGTCGGGGTTAGCCGTACCGGGCAGAAGTTTTTGTCCCAGATACCAACGGATATCTTAGATATTATCCGCACGCTGCCTATGAAAAAACATGATGGTTTTAAGATTCATGAGGCTTTTCATACCGTAAGTGAAACCTGTGACCACTGCCGGGTGGTTGAACACGACCTGTTATGTGCTGTAAATGTCGCTTTAACATCTTTGGGTTGTCTGATTAATGGCAGGGATTATGAAACCTATATGGATATACAGAAAAAATTGTTAGCCAAGTGAACCCGGCGGGCCCGGTGCTGTTGTCAGCATCCGGGCCCGTCGCTTATACTAAGCTAAAGAAGCTTTGACGAAGGAAGGGTGGTTAAGTGGAACCGGGATATATTGACTTGCATGCACATACAACGGCTTCCGACGGTACCTTGACCCCGGCGCGGCTGGTAGGCCGGGCACAGGAGAAAGGCCTGCGGGCAGTGGCTGTGACCGACCACGATACTGTGGACGGATTGCCGGAGGCTTTAGCCGAAGCGGCTAAGAGAGAGTTTGAAGTGGTGCCGGGGGTCGAAATCAGTGTGGACTACCTCGGGGGTGAAATGCACATGCTGGGGTATTACATTAACCTTAATTCCGTATCGCTGCTGCATAGCCTGGGCCAACTTCAGGAATACCGTCGGGAGCGGAATCCGAAAGTAATCCGGAAACTACGGGAAATGGGGATGCACATTACTTTGGCAGAAGTTGCGGAGGCTGCCGGCGGCAATGTGATTGGTCGGCCGCATTTTGCTGCGGTATTGGTAAAAAAGGGCTACGCTGCCAGTACTGTAGAAGCTTTTGATAAATACTTAGGTGTCGGGCAGCCGGCCTACGTGAAAAAAGAAAAGCTGACTCCGGCAGAAGGCATAGCGATTATCCTTGAGGCCGGCGGAATACCGGTATTGGCCCATCCCAAATATATCAGGGACCACAATCCCGACCGGCTTTCAGAACTTTTTGGAAAACTAAAACAGACCGGGCTTAAAGGGGTAGAGGCTTATTATACTTCCCATACGCCCGAAGAAACTGATTTGTATTTGCGCCTGGCCCGCCGGCACACACTGCTGGTTACGGGTGGCACTGACTATCATGGCGCAAATAAACCGGAAATCGAGCTGGGTACCGGCACTGGTGGACTTAGGATGCCGTATGATTTGCTGACCGAGCTGAAAAAGGCGAAATAGATAGGATAAATTGTCGAACATTTTCCAAAAAGCTTCAAATATGGGTGCTATTGCAGTATAATAGTAGCGTGGCTGTCCAACAATAATTACATACATAAGGAGAGGATGTTTTTGCGGAGCAGGGGAAGAAGATTGGTTAGGGTTACGTCATGGCTGTTGTTGGCGGTATTGTTGGTTACGCTGTTGCCGGTGACGGGTTTTGCCGCCTATACCGTCAATTATGAAGAACGGGGTAAAGAACCGGTAGCGGCCGGAGTGGCGGTAGAAACCATTTCCCAGTGGACGCCGGAGGGTCTGGTAAAGGTATTTATGATGACTGTAGACCTTACCAACCCCTATGTTAAAGTTGATGCAATGGCCGGTACCGGCGGTAAACTGACCAAGGCCCAGGCAGTTAGTAAGATGGCTGCCGAAAATGGTGCCATTGCGGCTATTAACGGAGATTTTTTTGATATGGGCGAAAAAGCGCCTATCGGACTTACTTTACAAAACGGCGACGTAATCAGTTCGCCGGCACAGCGCAAGGATATGTACGGGTTTGGACTGACGGCCAATAATATACCCCTTTTCAAAGTATTTGAATTCGGGGGTACAGTGACGGCACCTAATGGGCAGGCGTTCTGGCTGTTCGGGGTAAACAAGCCCACCTACCTGCTTGGCCCGGGCGCAGAGAGCGACGTCAATCATCTGACAATTTACACGCCCCGCTGGGGTGAGCGCAGCCGGGGAAAATTGCCCGGTCTGACCGGGGTGGTGGAAATGGTCGTGGAAAACAGTGCAGTAAGAGAGCTGCGTACTGATCAGCCCGGTGTAGCAATTCCTGCTAACGGTTTTGTATTGGCAGGCCACGGAGCGGCGGCTGATTTTCTGAGCGCCAATTTTCAGGTTGGTTCATCTGTTCAGGTAACCTATCAAGTTAAGGAAGATAATTTGCTGACTGCTGTCGGAGGACAGGCCATGTTGGTAAATTACGGCAAACGCAGCTGGTTTACCCAGAATATAACCGGCAAGCGGGCACGTACAGCTATTGGGGCTTCCCGGGACGGAAAAACCCTGTACCTGGTGGTAGTAGAAGGTGGTAATGGCAGCCGTGGTATGACCCAGGAGGAGCTGGCCGATTTTCTGGCGGCGCAGGGGGTATGGCAGGCTGTAAACTTGGATGGTGGGGGTTCCTCCACCATGATCGCGCGGCCATTGGGTGAAGAAGGTTTAGCCCTGCTTAATAAGCCGGTGTATACTGCGGAACGGCAGGTGCCAACAGCCCTGGGTATTTATACCACTGCTCCGCAGGGAGCGCTGGCCGGGTTTAAGATTAGCGGAGAAAAGAATATTCTGATTAATACCAGCCGGACCTTTACGGCCAAAGGCTATGATGAGTATTATAACCCTTACCGGGTGAGCCCTGGGGATATTAACTGGACGGTGGAACCGCCAATCGGGACAATGGAAAACGGTGTTTTCAAGGCTGTTTATGCCGGCGATGCTATGGTTACGGCGTCTTCTCAGGGTATTAGCCAGTCCTTCCCGGTACATGTGCTGGGCAGTGAGGATATTGAACGGATGGAGATTTTACCGGTCAATATTGAATTATTACCGGGCGAGACAGTGAATCTGGCGGTACGGGTGGTGACGAAACAAAAACAAACGTTTATGCTGCAAGCAGGCGAAGTGACTTGGAGTGTTAACGGTGATATCGGAAATCTCACCGCTAACAAGTTTTCTGCCGGTAACGTACGGGCGGTGGGTGAACTGCAAGCCCGGTTAGACGGAACTGTAGCCAGGGTACCGGTAAGTGTGGGGACGGCGGAAAAACCATTTATGAATTTGGATGCTCCTGTGGATTATCAGTTTGCCGGTTATCCGGCCGGGGTAACGGGTAGTTTTGGTCCTGCCGGTCTGATTGAACCCACCTTCCGGGGTGGCGGCGCGGCCAGGCTGTATTATGATTTTCGGAACAGTGCCGGCACCCGGGCGGCTTACGGAAAATTTGGCAAGGAAGGTATTACCCTTGCCGGCCGGCCGCGGGGCATATCTATGATGGTAGAGGGCACCGGCGGTAACGGGCATTGGCTGCGCGGCACAGTGGTGGATGCGGCCGGGGCGGAAAAGACCATTGATTTTGCCCGGAATGTGGATTGGACCGGCTGGCGGTCCGTCATGGCGGTGATTCCGGCAGGTATGAAGTATCCTGTACAAATGACTGATATATATCTGGTGGAGCCTGATGAAAGTAAAAAGGACACCGGGGTTATCTATCTTGACCACATAAACCTGTTACAACCGGTTACAGTTCAAGATTTGGCACCGACGGCTCTGCCGGCGGAGGCGGAGAACACCGCCGTGGTGACACCGACAGGCAGCGCTGAAATTGATTTGGCGGCAGGGATTTCAGTTTACCTGCCGGCGGGGGCAGTGGCTCATAAAACAAATGTCACGCTGCGGGAAAAATGGCAGTTGGAACAAGCTACACCGGGTCATGATCCGCAGTTGCCGGCCTTTACGGTTACTCCGGCGGATGATACGATAACCCGCTTTTCAGAGCCGGTGATAATCCGCGCAGCGGTCAAAAACGGAGCTGCGCAAAGAGCCAGGCTGCTGTGGTGGCATGCGGCTACCGGTGTCTGGGTACAGGTGCCGGGCAAGGTAGAGCAGGCCGGGACCATTTTGGGCAAGTATGACCGGCCGGGACTTTATGCCGTAATGACGGACGGTCGGGCGGCACCGGTCTTTAACGACCTGACAGCCAGTTGGGCTAAAGCTGTGATTCTGGAAATGGCCTCCCGCCGGGTGGTTTCCGGTTATCCCGGCGGCCGCTTCCTGCCTGATAAGGGCGTATCCAGGGCCGAATTTGTTACGTTGCTGGCTAAGTCTTTAGGCTGGACTGCTGAAGACAGCGGCACAGATTTCCGGGATGATATTCCCGGCTGGGCCAAAGGTGCCGTTAATGCCGCCGTACGGAAGGGTATTGTCAGAGGTTATGAGGACGGGACATTCCGCCCTGAGCGGACAATTAACCGGGCGGAAATGGCGGTGATGATAGATAAAGCTTTGGCGCTGCCAAAAAGTAATATCAAATCCGGTTACCAGGATGCCGGGCGCATCCCGGCCTGGGCCGTGCAGTCTGTTAGGAATACCAAGGCCGCCGGTCTGCTTGCCGGCAGCGGCGGGAAGTTCCGGCCCCAGGAAGTGGCTAACCGGGCGGAGTCCACGGCTGTTATGAGTAAACTGATTGCTCATTATTTGCAATAATGGAAGGCGGCAAACTGTTGCAGGTTTGCCGCCTTCTTCTTTGCCGCCAACCCGGAGCTTAGTGCGTATCTTGCTGCCGAATACCGTTTTGGTAAAATGATGGCGGATGTACAGAAAATAATTACCGACAGTCTGGAGGATTTTGACAATATTTGACGAAATATCATACCTAGATTCTATAAGAACATGGAAAGGAGCAGTGCCTTGGGGTCTAATGAACATAAATTATTGAATAGTAAAAAAGGCAATCTATTGCTGGACACTGCCGAAGAAGTGGCCCAAGCCTGCGCGGCGATAATTGCCGAAACCGGAGATGGGAGTTTTAGATTCGACAAAATTAGGAATATTTTTGACCAAAACCTGCATGACCTGGAATATTTTTTGCTGGTTGATGAAACCGGCAGGGCGTTAATTCACACCAACCGTTTGCGGGAAGGCGTTCTTTTTAATGACCCGGTAGGGCTGCAGGCCGCTTTGACGGAACGGCCGCTGCTGCAGGTATATCACCGCAATACCGGAGAAACGCTGCTGGATGCATCTGCGCCGATAATCGTCAATGGTAAGAAAAAGTACAGTGTAAGGGCTGCCATTGTCATCAGGGAGCGCTATTTGGGGCTGAAGGTGATGATGACTACCCTGATTCCGTTAGCCGTAGCACAAGCTGTTTATCTGCTGGGCTGGGAGATGGGGTATGTTTTTGGGTCCGGTGTGTTGGCCAGTTTAATTGCTGGTCATGTAATCAAGAAACAGATTTTTACCACCCTGGACAATGTATTAAAGGGTACCCGGGCAATTTCCAAAGGGGATTTAACCAATTTTTCCGAACCTGCATCAATGGATGAACTTGGGCAGCTGGTTTTTGAAGTAAACAAAATAAGCATTGGTCTCTTGCTGATCATCAAGGAACTGCAAAGTGTGGCCCACCGGGTGACAATGGCAGGTGATGAGCAGGCCTCCGCCACCGAACAGTTTAATCTCGCTTCCAGTCAAATTGCCGCCAATACCGAAGAATTAGCTATTGGCACGCATAAGCAGGTGGACAGCATCCATTCCGCGCAAAAGTTTTCGGCCGAATTGGATGGCATGGTTTCCAACATGGTGGCGAGTTCACACAGCGGTATGGAGCTTGCCGAGAAGGCGCTGGCCAAGACTGAGGAAGGGACTGACAACCTGCGGGCTACAGAGCGGCAAATTGGTAAAATCGAGCGCTCTTTTGAGCTTTCGGCCAGTGCTATGGAAGAATTAGCTTTGCAGTCATTACATATTGAGCGGATTACCAATACCATAACGGAAATTGCCCAGCAGACTAACCTTTTATCCCTAAATGCAGCTATTGAGGCGGCCAGGGCAGGGGAACACGGCCGGGGGTTTGCTGTGGTAGCTGATGAAGTAAAAAAGCTGGCCGAAGAAACCGCCGTTTTTGCCAAAGAGATTCAACTAATTATTTCCGGGAACAGCAAAAAAACGTCTGAGGCGGTCATGTTGATGCGCCAGGGTGCGACTGAGGTGGAAAGCGGCAAACGGGTGCTGGGCGAAACGGCTTATTCCATTAATGACATCCGGGATGCCATTCAAAATACGGCCCGGGAATTAAAATCAAATTTCAATATTGCTTCTGAAATCAAAGGCAGCAGTTCCATGCTGTTCCGTGACCTGGGTGAAGTGCTGCGGATTTCCAACAAGCATGCCAGTACCGCTGAATCGATATCAGCCGCTACTCAGCAGCAGGCAGCGGCCAGTCAATGCATAGCCACCAGCGCACAGGAGCTTCATCAGGCATTGGGAGAATTGGAAAAACTGATATACCGGTTTAAAGTGCAATAAACTCGTGAAGAAGCGGGACTCATCTTTAGTGACGAGTCCCGCTTCTTTAATCATGTTGGTCATCTTTGTCAGGGGCACTTTTTTCCGTGGTGTCTCTGGCTTCTTCTTTTGATGATGTGCCGGCTTCACGCTTTTGGTCGTCCCGTCCGTCATTTATTGGTGGTTTGTTATCATCCTGTACTGAAGTTTTTTCTTCGTCTTTTTGTTTATCCTCTTCCTGTTCTTTATCTTTATCTTTATCTTTATCTTTATCTCTGTCGCTATTTTTATTCAGATGCTGATCCTTTTCCTGCTCCTTTTTTTTATCATCGTCTTTTTCTTTGTTGCTGCGGTTTTCTTGGATTCCGCCTACAGGACGACCGGTTTCTTCGCGGCGTTTATCTGTTTCTTGCCCATCATCCTCATTTTCCGGTTTTTCTTCTTCGCGTTTCATGCCTTTACTGTCGTTTTGCCGCTTTTTTTCATAGTCATCGTCTTCTTTTGCTTTAGCCCGATTTTTATCGGCAGCTTTTTGGCGGTCATCCATATCATCATCACTATCATTGACGCCGTCCGCTTTGCCAGGTACTGCGACAGGGGCGGCCGGGCCGCTTTCTTCAATGCGTACCCGTGTTTTACCGCTTTTATTATCCTTTTCCACGATAATATTCTTGTGGTTAGGCAGCAGCTGAATTTTGTAAACATCTACTAACTGACGGATGCTGTTTTGCTTTACCTCGTCTATGGTAACCTTGGTACCGGCGTCTTTCGCTTGTTCATAAATAATAAACTTGCCTGGGCTAAGCCCGTTTTTTTGTGCTGCTGTACGAACTTCCGCCGTCACCGGATATACCTTGACTTCGCCGCTCAAACCGCCTGCAGCAACGGCGTTTTCCAATACCTGCTGCAGTTTGTTGGGGTCAATCCCGGTTGTTGCAGCCGTGCCGGCGGCAATGGTGGAAATCATCAGGTTTTTCTGATCAGGCTTAATGTATTTCTGAACTATGGCTTTCTGAATCAGCACCTCTAAAGCTGCATAAAGGTTTTTCCCTTTAATTTCACCGGCCGTCACCAAATCAATACCGTCATCATTGAAAAAATCTACATTTATTACCTGCAGGTTTTTGTCTACCGATATCTCCAGACTGGGGTTGATATCCAGGGAGACATAAGCTACGGCTTGCGGTGGGGCGGTCTGGCGGAACAGAGAAAAACCAAACAACAGGATGAGCAAGGACGCGGCCAGCATTACAGGCTTTAACAGCGGATAAAAATCAAAGGCGCGATAGCTGATCTCCATGCCGAGACGGGCGCCGCCCTCCGGCAGGGGTACTTTTTTATAAGTACCGTCCCTGGTGACAATAATACAGTAATCATCTTTAATTTTGGCGATCAGGCCTAGTTTCCTGAACATAATAATTCCTTCTTTCACTTATTACACACCAAAATTTATATAAGCACGCAGATAGACGAATTCACCCGGCCGGCTAAGAATAAGCGCACAGGCAATAATGAATTTTCTTCCCCGTTCCAGGGTCTTGCGGTTCACGCCGGTTTTTTCCACCAGTTCTTTGAGGGGCAGTTGTTTTTTTTGCCACAGGAAGTCGATTAACTGCACTTCGGTGGATAGGCGCCCCGCGACCTGAAACAGGGTCGCCCGGGAATCCCGGTGCTTGGGGGAAACCTCCACCAGGTCTTCGAAGCCGATATCATAGTCGGCCAGAAGCTGTTCAAAGTGTGCCAGTTCTTCCTGCCGCTCATCTTCAATGCTCCGGTTGCGGTAATTTTCCCAGGCCATTTTGAGTTCGCCGGTACTAATGAGTTTGCCGTCCTCGAGCTCAATTTCCAGGGGGCACTCATTTTGATGCCTGGTTTCTTTGCGAAAATGGTCCTTCAGCCGGTTAATAATAACGATGCGGGAATAAGGTAAAAAGGGCACCTCTTTACTAAAATCAAAGGCATCAATTGCCGAATTAAAGGCAATCAGACCAATGCTAAGTTCATCGTCCCGGCCCCATTGCAGTGACCTTTTACAGAAGTTATTTGCTGTCTTCAGTATAAAAGGCTTATATTCGGCGAGAAAATCTTCCCGGGCCAGCCGGTCCCCGTTTTTTATTTTTTTTAGTGTATCAATTAATTTTTGGTGAGAATCAAAAATCATAAAAGCACCTCGCCATGAAAAAAGCCGGTTTTCATGACTTGCATCAAGTCAGATACTAAAGTTATATACGGTTGAAAAGCCGGTTTTATGAGGGTAGCAGAAAAAACCCGGTTACCCCCCCAAAATAAAAAAGTGGGGCGTAATACTTTACCAAAGCACCCGGAAAAGTAAAAAATTCCGGTAAAGGCGGTGTAAAGGAAGGGGGGATTAGGTTCCTGTTTGGTGAGAATTAAATGTCAGATACTAATAAACGATTAAATACGAGGAGGATACATATGAAAAAGCTAAAAAAATTACTGGCAATGGCCCTGATGATGGCCTTGATGTTGGGGCTGGGCATGCCTGCTCCGGTTGTTGCCGATGATGACGAATGGGATATGCGGGACGTAAGAACGCATTGGGCGCGGAACAATGTGGAGAGTTTACAGTTGCAGGGAATAATCAACGGTTACCCGGACGGTTCCTTCAGACCTGAAGCACCGGTGAGCACTGCTGAAGCCGTAGTCATGGCTGTTAAGCTGCTTGGACTGGAGGAGCAGGCCAAAGCCAAGGCTAACATACAGCTGGCTTTTACTGATAGTGCCGCTATACCTGAGTGGGCCAGGGGTTATGTGGCCGTAGCTGTGGAAAAGGGTCTGGTTGACGGCAGCGGTCAGTTCCGGCCGATGAAAAAGGCTAGCAGAATGGATGTTACTATTCTGCTGGTGAAAACCCTGAATGCGGAAATTGCCATCAAAACCAATAATGCTACAGTTAAGTTTACTGATGTCGCTAATGTTGGCCAGAACAATCAGCAATATATTGCCCTGGCAGTATTGAATGACCTTATTAAAGGCTATGATGACAAGAGTTTTCAGCCTAACAAGCCCGTAACCCGTGCTGAAATGGCTACTCTGTTCGCCCGCTTGCAGGGGCAGATAGGCGCGGATCAGGAAAAAGGCCGGCTTACCGGCAAACTGCTGGCCGTTAACGCTTCCGCAGCTAAAATCACGGTAGCTACAGCTACATACATTCCACATGTTAGTTATGCTGTTTACAATGAAGGCAGCACCTCGCTCCGGGTTTATGACCTGGCGGTTGTCGCCAACGCTCCCGTTTACAAGGATAATAAGCCCGCTGTGCTGGCAGACCTGAAAGCCGGCGATAAGGTAACCGTATTGCTGAACAAGGATAATGCCGTAATATATGTTGATGCTAACAGCAGCCTGGTAGAAAAGAATATTATTGAAGGCCAGGTAAAGAAGGTTGATGCCGTCAACCGGACCATTCGGCTGTACCAGTACGGAATAGTGGATGTAGACTATACTGTGGCTCAGAACGCATATATCGCCAGAAACGGTGTGGTGGTTACGCTGGATAAGATTGTACCCGGGGATTGGGTTAAGCTGGAACGAGACAGTTCCGGTACAGTCATAAAAATTGAAGGTAAATCATATGATACGGCTTTTAATGATTTCGATGCCATAAAAATTGAAGTGGAAGGCCCGGACTTTGAAATTAAGATGGAGCAAAATGCTAAGGGCAAAGCTCTGGTGGAAATAGTATATGAAGTCAACAAAATTGAACATGATGCCGTCAGGATAATTGCCCTGGATAATGACGATGATGATGACGATGACCGCGACAATAACAGACGCCGGGAACAAAAGGAAGAACGTAAAGAACACAAAGAAGAGCGTAAAGAAGAACGCAAGGAAGAACGTAGAGAAGAAAAGGAAGAACGTAAAGAATACAAAGAAGAGCGCAAACAAGAACGCCGGGAATCTAAAAAGGTGGACATCAAGTTAACCGGCGCGGAAGCAGCGGAATTCATCCGCAAATTTATTGCTGAGGCCAAAATCGGTGATACCATTGATGCGAACCTTATTATCGCCGCTGTAGAAAAAATTATTGGTACTACTGTAGACAAAAACCAGGTAGAAATTGAGATTGAGATTAAAGACGGTAACCGGGAACTGGAATTTGAGTTTTAAACAAAAGCCCTCTGCCAAAAAGGCAGAGGGCTTTGCATATATCCCTTTACAAAAAGAGGGAAAAAGGGATTTTTGTCGAAACAAAATCAATTAGATGTTTTTACCTCAACATCCGTTGAGAGGGGTGGCTGCTGTGAGTGCTGTTAATTGTGCAGAATGCGGGAAATTTGTTTTGACGGATTTTGATGGGCTGTGCGCAGACTGTCATCAGGAAATGGAAATAATAGTGAGTACCATCAAGGATTTTCTGGTTAATCACGGACAGGTAAATCTGTTGGAATTAAGCGAAGCTACCGGCATTTCTACGGAAAAGCTGCTAAAATTGTTGCGGCGCGGCCGGTTGTCATTGCTATGATGTTGATACGGGAGTAAAAACTGATGAGCGAAATTTCTTTTTTTGGTATCGTCCTGCGGTTTTTGCTGGGTGGCGGGGCGGTAGCGGCCGCATATATTGTGAGCCGCTTTTTTGGTGGCCGCACAGGGGGGATATTTGCCGCTTTTCCGGCCGTGTATCTGGCGGCCGTGGTAAGCGTGGGTGCCGGCGCGGCGGCGCCGGCGGGTTTGCATGAAGTGCTTGAGGTGTCGCGGGGGGCGGTAGTGGGTATGCTGGCCAATATTTTCTGTGCTTTGGCCGCTGCTTTTTTTATTCCCGTAATGGGTTGGCGGCAGGGGTTAGCCGCATCGATAGCCGGCTGGCTGGCAACGGTGAGCGTTATGCTTGTGCTGGCTGCAAGCATGAACTAAATGAGGTGAGCGTATGAAAATCAGTGTTAGGGAATGCTGCCTGCGCTTCGTGCTGGGTGGCGCGGCAGTAGCCGCCTGTTATATTGTTGCGTTGTATTCCCCGGTCAAACTGCTGGGCGGAGTTTTTGCCGCGTTTCCCGCAGTTATGGCGGCGGCGGTTAGTATGGCTGGGATAAGGGAAGGGGATAAGGCTGCCGCTGAAGTGGCTAGAGGTGCGGTTGCCGGCATGGTTGGCTGTACGGCCTGTGTCCTGGCGGCGTTGTACTTTGTCAGCTTGTTCCGTTCCTGGGCCCTGGGACTGGCTGCAGCCGTCGCCGTTTGGTTCGTTACCGCTTGGCTATTAAATGTTATTTGGCATGCCGGTACAAAAAAGGATGAATAAGCCAGTAATTACCTGCTCAAATCGACACCGGATTGTGTTATAATTTTATCGCCGGAATGACGATTGGGGGGGATATTTTGGATCCGTTCACACATGTATTGGTAGGCGTCGGTGTTGCCGGGCTGTCCGGGGGTAAGCTTTCGTTGCTCAACCCGGTACATCTGGGCGCTATGCTTGGTTCGCTGGTGCCTGATTTGGATATTATTTTGCAATTAAAGGGTGATGTGACATATCTAAAGCATCACCGAGGTTCTTCCCATTCAATTGTGGGGATAGCCGTCTCAGCTTTGGTAATAGCGGCAGTGCTGGCTGTGGCTTTTCCCGGTTACCCGGTGGGAACCATTTTTTTATGGACTTTTTTAGGTTCTGTTTCTCATATTTTTTTGGATATTCTAAACTCTTACGGTGCTCGGATTTTTTGGCCTTTAAGCAGTAAGATGTATTCTGTTAATCTGCTGGTATTGGCTGATCCGGTGATTATACTGTTGTTTGCCGGGGTAATGTTTTGGTCCGGCGTGCCCCGGAGCGTTGCTTTGGGGGCTTTCGGGCTGATGCTGGTTTATCTGGTGGGGCGTTACTACATGCAACGGCGGGTCTACCGCTATCTGTTGGCCAAGTACCGGCGAAAAAACCCCTGCCGGGTGGTCGTGCTGCCGGCGATGATGAGCCTATGGAACTGGAGTTTTTTGATTGAGACTTCACATACCTATATTGTGGGTGAAATAAAATATTTTTCCTGGCAGCAAAAAGTCCGCAAAATACTTGCCAAATGTGCCGGGAATTCGGTGGTACAAACGGCTCTGCAGAGTAAAGCAGGGCAGTTGTTCCAAAACTTCACCCCATATTTTCATGTTTCGCACCACCGCGAAGACGACCGTCATGTAGTTTGTTTTGTTGACCTCAGATATTTCTTCCGGGAGGATTTTTTGCATCATGCGACAGTGGTTTTAAACGATGACCGTGAATTGACGGAAGCTGTTTTTCAGCCGTACAGCAAAGAGCGCAGGATTAAGCTGGCCCTATGAGCGTTTCAGCTAAACCGGCAGGAATTTTGTTATGCAAAAAGAAATATAAATGTGTTAATTGTGAACGGAGGGAGAGTAAAACATGGGTTTACGGGAAAAACTGGGCAAAAAGTTTGTCATTACCACTGAGCTGGGGCCGACCGACGGCACCGATGTAGAAACAGCGCTGGCCAAAGCGAAAAGCTATGTGCGGCTGGACGGGATTAATATCCATGACTGTCCAATGGCCCGGCTGCGTATAAATTCGGTTATGCTGGCCCACATCGTGCAGCAGGAAACAGGGATTGATACCATTCCGCACTTCACCTGCCGGGACCGCAGCCTGCTGGGCACTCAAGCCGACCTGCTGGGGGCGCACGCACTGGGTATCCGCTTTCTGCTGCCAACTACCGGTGATCCGCCGGCGCACGGGCCTTTTCCTTCAACCGGGGTATATGACTTAAAAACCCTGGGTCTCATTGAGTTAATCAAGCAGATGAATAAAGGATTTGATTCTACCGGCAAAGAATTCAAAGGGCCGGTTGACTTTACCGTCAGCGGCACTACCAGTACCGCGGCAGCCAATATGGAGGGGGTTTACCGGCGTGTACAGAGTAAGATTGACGCCGGCGCAGATTTTTTTCAGACCCAGCCGGCGTACGATCCGGAAAAGGCAATTGCCTTCATGGAAAAAATGCGTACATTTGGCAAGCCGGTGATTATGGGCATTATGCCGTTGAAGGGAATCAAAATGGCTGAATACATGAATGACCATGTGGACGGGATTGAGATTCCTGCTGAAGTGATGAGTAAAATCAGGGCGGGCAGTGTAACCGGGGCGCAGCTGGCCTGTGATTTTATCAGGCAGGTATATAAACATATTGATGGTATCCATGTCATGGCTTTGGGTGATGTCCAGGCCAGTAATGAGATAATTGAATATACCATGAGTCTGGTTGGCGATTAAGGCATTAATTTCCATAACTATTTTGGGCATAATTTTTTACTGTTGCGGGCTTAATATAGTTTGTAATCATTAAAATTCAAGGAGGTCGAACCGGTTTGGCACAACTAAACCAGATGGAACTGCAAAACCTGAGGCACCTGATTGGAGATGAAACTTTGGCTGCAACCAAGTACAAGGCTTATGCCCAAAGCTGCTCCGATCCGCAACTAAAGAGCCATTTCCAGAAAACCGCGCAGGAAGCAGACCAGAATTGCCAGAAACTTATTCAGTTTTTAAGCTAAAGGAGGTTTGGAAAATTATGTGGCAAGAAAAGTATATGGCTATTGACTGCCTGGAGATGAAAAAGCACGGTTGTGTGGAGTTTACCAAGGCAGCCAGCGAGTGTTCCAATACTCAATTACGGCAAACTCTGATGCAATTAAGGAATTCATGTGAGCAGGCGCAGCAGGAAATTGGTCAGATTGCTTCCAGCAAGGGTTGGTACTTACCGGCTGATAACGCCGATCAGCAGGAGATATCCAAGGTCAGGAGTTTTTATCAAAATGAAATTGCCGGTATGGCCGGCGCCGGCACTACTCCCGGCGGGATGATGAGATAATTGGTAGGCTGTTGCCCTTTATAAGGGCAGCGGCTTTTTATTTGCTTCCGGTCATGTTTTTGGCATATAATAATTATAATCATTTTTTTGAGGAGGGGCTTTGTGATTATCAGAGTAGGAGTTTCCGGACGCCATGTACATCTATCGCCGGAGGACCTGGTCAGCCTTTTTGGCCCCGGCTTTGTCCTGACGCGAGATAAAGCCCTGTCGCTGGCCGGCACTTATATTGCCAAAGAGAGAGTCACCTTACGCGGGCCGCAGGGTGAAATCCCCAATGTGGCGCTGGTTAGTTCACTGCGGGAACATACCCAGGTGGAAATTTCCCGCACCGATTGCCGTGTGCTGGGCATACCTGCCCCGGTACGCTTATCCGGGGCGCTGACCGGTGTGCCGGGGGTTACCCTGGTGATGGGGGAAAAAGAAATGTTTGTGCCGGAAAGCGTTATCGTGCCAAACCGGCATATTCATATGAGCGTGGCCGATGCAGGTAAACTGGGCTACCAAAACGGGGACAACGCTATAGTAGTAGTGGAGGGCGAACGCAGCCTGATTTTTGACCGGGTACCGGTGCTGGTAGGGGAAATCAATGACCATACTGAAATACATATTGATTTTGATGAAGCCAATGCAGCCGGTCTAAAGACCGGGGACAAGGTGCAAATATACCGGCATGACGGGAAGCGGGAGAAAGAATTGTTCAGTGCCTTGGCGATGCCGGCAGAGGCCCGCGCCACATATTTTTAAACCTCTAATTCTCTTTGCCATCAATACCCTATGGTGGTATAATGCAATTGAGAGACATAATTATTGACGCATAATCTGGAGGTGAAGTATGGTCATGCAAAAAAGGCACAGGATATTTTTGCTGATTACTCTGGCTGCTGTGATAGCGCTGATTTTTGCGGCCCCGCAATTTGGTTTAACGTCTAAAATAACTGAATTTGCAGTTACACCGCAGCCCGCTGATGCACTAGCCAAAGCGGAAAAGAGCGGCCAACCCGTTTTTCTGGAGTTTTATGCCGCCTGGTGACCCAGTTGCCGGCAAATGGAGCCAACGGTGTTGGCTTTGGAAAACAGGTTTCAGGGTCAGGTGGAGTTCATTATTGCCGACGTAGATGACCCGCAAGGGAAGCAATTGGCCGGCAAGTTTGGAGTTGGCCTAATTCCCGCTATTTTTATCATTGATGCGCAGGGAAAAATTATTTTTCAGGATACAGGCCTGGTTCCGGAAGATACGCTGGCCCAAAAGCTAAAGGCCGCTTTGGATAAATAGAATTAGGGAGACCGCAAATAATGGAACAGTTTTTTTCCCAAACAGTACCGCAGGCGGTGGAAAATGCATCGCTGCTCAGCTTTCTGATAGTATATCTGGGGGGAGTGCTGACCAGCATCAGTCCTTGCATGATATCCATGATTCCGCTGATGGTGGGCTACATCGGGGGATATGGTGAAACTTCCCGGCTGAGAGGTTTTGCCATGTCCTTTTCCTTTGTTCTGGGCTTGTCCGTGACCTTTGCCGTGCTTGGTCTAAGTGCCGCTTTACTGGGAAAAATTTTTGGCCAGGTGGGGGATGCCTGGCTGTATATTATTGCCGGGGTGGCGCTGGTGATGGGACTGCAATTGCTCGGGGTGATCAACATTTCTTTGCCAACCCTGAGTAAAATGCCGGTAAAGGGCGGTGGATTACCGGCAGCTTTCGTTATGGGATTATTATTTGGGTTGGTGGCTTCCCCCTGTGCCACCCCGGTATTGGCGGTGCTGATTACGTTTGTGGCCGCTCAGGGGGAAATCTGGTACGGTGCGGCGCTCTTATTTGTATACGGTCTCGGACATGGCCTGCCGTTGTTGATTATCGGGACTTTTACCGCTGTTATGAAAAAATTTGCCGGGTTTCAGCGTTGGGCAAAGTATGTTACTTATGTAAGTGGCGGACTGTTAATTATCTTCGGTCTGTATTTTTTAATCTTAGCCAGGTGGTATTAATAATTTTTTTAACCAAACTGTCATAAAAGCATGTCCCTCTTAATATAGTGTAGTGAATAGGACAAACACGAAAAATATTGAGGAGGGACAAGTTGTGAAAATGCAGGTGAGCGGGAAGAAAATTTTAGTGGGTTTGGGAATTTTACTGTTAATGGGGATAACGGCCGGGTGCAGCGCCAGTGAAAAATTTTCCTGGAAAAGCCTGGCAGAGACCCAAAACGACCTGATTACAGGTAAAATTCCGCGCAACGAAAAAGGGGATAAAGCCGATCCGGCTGTAGCGAACCAGCAGGCAGAACAGCAGGCAGAACAGGTAGCCGGAGAAGAAAATCTGCAGGCAGACAAGCCTGGTACAAATCAGCAGGAGGAAAAAGTGAAAACAGGGGAGCAGGCTTCGGCCAAAGTAAAAGTAACCCTGTACTTTGCAAATGCGGAAGGAGATTATTTGATCCCGGAAACACGGACTATTACTGAAATTACAGGTGTGGCCAGGGCTACGGTGGAAGAGCTGATAAAAGGCCCCAAAGCCAACAGGGACTTGGTACCTACCTTGCCGGCCGGTACTAAGTTGAGGGATATTGACATCCATGACGGCCTGGCAACGGTTGATTTTAGCAGGGAGTTAGTAGACAACCACGGCGGCGGGTCCTCGGGTGAACTGCTGACAGTTTACTCGGTGGTTGAAGCCCTGTCGCAGTTCCCGACTGTGGAAAAAGTACAGTTCCTTGTAGAAGGTCAAAAAGTTGAAACCCTGGCCGGTCATATGGATCTGGCCGAACCTGTAGAGCGCAATATTGATGTAATAAAGAAAAAGTAAATTTACATAAAAAACGGGGGCAAAGGTAAACCGGGGCAGTAGCCCCGGTTTTTTGCTTTTTTCGTTATAAACGGAACAAAAATGACACTTTTTTCGTATTAATCTTTGGGGACAAATTTCCCGATAGTAAATAAGGAGTGTATTTGGCTGAAAGCTGGGTAAAATGTCTGAATCTAGGAAGGACATTCGACATTATATGACGAATGTTATAGGCGTTAGCAATTTGTGCAAGTTGAGGGGGTGACTACAACGACAGAAGCACGAATTACCGGAAAACTAACTACCGTTATGGTTACCTTGGTTGTTATTATTTTTTGGCTGATGATTACATCTGAAGCCCAGGCTGCATTTAAAATGGCTGTAGTCAGAGCTGATAGCGTTAATGTGCGGTCCGGTCCGGGTACCGGCAATCCAAAAGCCGGTACCGTAAATAAGGGGGACAAGCTATTTGTCATCAAACAGTCCGGCGACTGGCAGCAGGTAATCCTTTTTAACGGTAAGTCGGGCTGGATAACCAAAAAGTATTTGGCTGTGCTGAACAAAGGTGTGCGTTTTACCGTAAAACCGGCAGCGCCGGCCAGTCCGGTTGTCGCTCCCGGCAATGGCCAGACCGCGGTAGTTATAGCCGAAAATGTAAATGTCCGCTCGGGACCTGGTACAACTTATCAGATCGTAGCCGTCGCCAACAAAGCCACCCGGATTACCGTGTTAAATCAAAACAACGGCTGGTCTAATATTCAACTGCCGGATGCCACCAAGGGATGGATGGCTACCCGTTTTGTGGATATGCGTACCGATATATCCAGGGGCGGTGATACTAACCAACCGCCGGCAAGCCAGCCACCCGCTGCTAACCAACCGCCGACTGCTCCGGTGCCGGCTAATCCCGCTAATCCTGCTGAACCGGCAGCGCCGCAGCCGACGACTCCTGTCCTTGAACCTGTTCCTGCTCAACCGCTGCCGGGTGAAATTCCAGTCATGCCTGACCAGCCGCTGCCGGCACCCAAGTTACTGAAAATGGAAGCCGCGCAGTTGGATGCAGTCAATGAGGTATTGGTCCTGACCGGTGAGACCCCTGTTAATTACACACTTACCAAGCTCAAAAACCCTGACCGGCTGGTAATTGACATCAAGAACATGGATAAAAGCGATGTTTCAGACCTGTTAACGGACAGCTTCAGTTATATGAGTCAGGTACGGGTGTCGCAGTTCAGCCTGTCGCCGATGACGGTACGGATAGTGGTGGACCTGAAAAGAATACCTTCCTATAAAGCCGCTTTATCCACCGACAACCTTTCGCTGACCGTCAGTTTAACGGAACCAACAATCAGGGGAAAAACTGTGATGCTGGATGCCGGCCATGGGGCGCATGACCCCGGTGCCGTCGGTGTTACAGGATTGCAAGAAAAGGTCGTTAACCTGGACATTGCCTGGCGGGTACAGAAACTTCTTGCAGATATGGGTGCGAATGTAATGATGACACGCAGTGATGATACCTTTATCCCTCTTGTCCAACGGGCTGCCCTTGCTAACACGGCCAATGCCGATATCTTTGTCGCCATTCATACTAATTCGTCTACCAGTTCATCGCAAAACGGCACCTCTACATATTATTATGCCCCGGCGGCAAACCCTGCCCTCTATATCCAACTGGACCAGCGTCTGAGTATGGCCTCAAAGGTGCAGAGTCAGCTGGCCCAAAGCTTGGGTATCAGGAATATTGGCACTCTACAGGGTAATTTTGCCGTGCTGCGGGAGACCAGGATGCCGTCAATTCTGGTGGAAACAGCTTTTCTTTCCAATAAATCGGAGGAAGCGCTGCTAAAGACGGAGGACTTTCGGGACAAAGCCGCTCAGGCGATTGCCCGGGGCTTGGCTGATTATTTTGCCAATCCGGTTTAAAACCGCATATTTTAAAACTGGACTGCACCCTGTCAAGTAGACAGCACAAAAAAATAAATTAAATCATGCAGCCTTGGTTCGAAATTCCATCGGACTGAGGCTGTTTAATTTTGCCTGTAATCTTTCGTAATTGTAAAAATGTATGTAGTCATTAATATCCTTCTTAAGGGCCATTATCAATGCACTTGCCGACACGCGACATACTCTGGGTCAGACCATGGGCTTCTAATCGTTTTTTAAAGCTCCAGGAGGTATATTGAAAGCCGCGATCACTGTGAAGCATAGGCGTACTGCCTAGTGCAGCTTGCAAGGCCAAATCTAAGGTGGACTGCACCCTTTTGCTATTAAGCGGGGGAGAAGTTTGTCTAAATCTGCAGGAAGATGAGAAATTATGTCGAACATGCATATTATACCTAATTATTAGGAAAGGGTATTATTACTATATGATGGAATTCCTCAAAGAGCAGCTTGACTTTATTGCGTTTTTCCATGGCCTGGCCTTAATTATCCTGGTTGCGGTATGTTTTGTTTTGAAGAAAAATGTAAAAATAGTCTTGCCCTGGTTTTGGCTGGAGTTATTTGGCATAAGCGGCGGGGTTATCGAGTGGCTTTTCCTCTATGCCCATGGTTTTGCGAAAAGCCAATTTCTCGCGGGTGAAGTTGGGAGCAGCTTATTTCTTACCGGCGGGCGTTTTTTTGTGCTGGTAATTGCAATTAGGGCCGCCTTTGCCTTATATAGCGCCGCGGGAAAACCGACGCTGCCCGCCGGCCGGTGGCTGCAGGCAGGTAGTTTCGCCCTGGCGCTGTATGCCGCTGCTGGCATAATTGACGTAACCGCGTTTTTTGAACATA
>CAZWUW010000053.1:0-21099 GCA_964636895.1 uncultured Eubacteriales bacterium | reverse complement strand
CACCTCCGCTGATTTTTAGAAACCGGCTTACCAAAAAGTCTGTTTTCACCTCCCTGAACCAATAATTACTATGACTCATTAACCACTTCCACCATCGCTCTTAACACATCTGTTCTGGTTGCCGGCGGTACCGCACAGCCAGGGGAAATCATGGTAAAGCCTTTGGCCATGCACTCCCTGGTCTCAGTCTTAACCTTGTCAATGTCTCCCGCAAACAGGGTGTTCACCGGGTCAATAGCGCCGATAAGCGGTGTTGTTATGCCTTCGGCCTGGAATTTTTCCAGCGCCAGCGGTACATTAACATTGGGCTCCACACTAATCCCGGCACAACCGGTCTTGGCAATATCTACAATAATCGGGTCCAGTTTGCCGCAAATATGGATAATGGTAGGCACACTTATGGCCTCCACCTGTTTTTTTCCTGGCTCCCACGCCGATGTCCGGTAAATCTTGGGACTAATCATATCCATGGAGGCCATCATGTCTTCCACGCAAATAACATCAGCCCCGGCTTCAATCATCGCCTGAGCCAGCATAGTGCCCGCGCGTTCGCCAATTTCCACGTAAGGCGCAATTTGCTCCGGCTTTTTAAAGGCCGTCATGAGGAATTCCGTAACTTCAAACAACATGCTGGCCACACTGAACGGTCCGATAATGCCGCCCATTACAATAACCTTGTCTCCTAGGTCCCGTTTTAAAATCCGGATTGCTTCCAGCAGGGCCGGAATCCGCCCCCGGCTCAGAAAATCCGCCGGAAACTCAACGTTATCGCCCAGCTTATACGGATGTTTCATAACACTGGGCAATCCGGTTTTGCCGCCTTCTTTTAATACCGCACCAAAGGCTTCCGCTTCGTGGGTCTGGCAAAAAGGCGCCCGCACGGCATCAAAACCCAACTGAGAATATCCGCCGCCGGCTAACCTGGCCATCTGCTCCGCATCGTGCAAGGCATCCGGCCAATAAGCATCCAGTTGTTCCATTTGCTCATAAGTAGCATGCTGACAAACACTAATCACCGGCATCCGGTCTACCGGTTCACCCTTTAATGCCGCCATAAACCTTTCACGACTGGTCATTGTACCCATAAATTACAACCTCCATTTATTATTTTTTTTCACTGCGGCCCGGTCCCACTCCACGCCAGGTATGATTACGGCGGTGGGAAATATAGATACTATTTAGTTTCTTTAACAAAATTTGGCATTCACTTTTACTCAGTCCCAACAATTCTTCGGATTGTACTTTATGCATACTGCCGGTACTGATCAGTAAATGCTTAAGACTCATCAACTGCTTGAGCGTCGGCGGTGCATATACTCCATAAAGGTTTTTTTGAAGTTGATGCATGGATGCAATGGATTGGTTGTCACTGGGGTCAAACAAAGTACGCAAGAAATCTTTCACGGTATCTTTTCCCCCCTCTCCGCTGCCGGCTTTCCCACTAACAACACGACCAGGCTAACTTTATGTTACGAAATAAATATAATGCAATTTCCATGCCAAACAAGGGACTCTTTTTGCCGCAAGCAGTACAAAATTATATTTCCCTTTACAGGCAGGCACTATCCGGCTGCAAATAGTTTTTCGGCAGCCTTTGTCAGGCAGCGCTGCTTTGATTACCCGCGGAATCACAGCTTATTTGATTACTTCGGTAATCATCATCAGGCCGGCTGATTCCTGATTAACCTTTTAACAAAGGGGGTCAGGGTTGATTCCTACTGGAATCAACCCTGACCCCCGGATATCGGAAGCCGCCCACGGCGCAAAAAATGATATTAAGCTACTCAAATATAGCCTTGACAGCCATGACGGCCACGCCCAGCGGCAGGTTGTCATGAATTAACCGGGTTCCGGCTTTATCCAGCGCGACCGGGGTCAGTCCGTGGGGCACACCGGGACAGGAAATTACGGTAGCCGGCTGAATCATTTCGGCATCAATAATTTCCGGTGCCGGGGTGGCATCCAGAACATAATTAATTTTTTGCATGGCCGTCCTGATATCGTCTGCCATTTGTACCTGGTGCACTGCGGCAAAGGCCTCCCGCCTGGCGGGGTCAGTGTCAAAAACCCATATGCGCGCCCTCATTTTTTGCAGTTCCGCTACGGCATGGGTACCAACCGGCCCTAAGCCCAGCACCAGCACTTCCTGTCCCGGCAAACCGCCAGCCTTCATTTCCGCCGCTGCCGCCAGGGCCTGCACAAAGCCGGCAGCCGTGGCCCGGGCATTGTCCACCGTTAGTGAGGTATTCAGATTAAAGGCCAAAAACTGCCGGTCATCGGCCGCCAGAATAATATCCGCCCTACTGTTAAAGGCTTCGCCCATACCGGCCACATCAGCTTGAGCGGTGACAAAGGCGCTTAACCCGATATGTTTTAATACTGCCGTTACCGCCGCCGAAAAACCTGGGATTACTCCCGCCCCGGAGGTTACCGGCACTACGGCAGCCGTAAAATTTTTTACTTCCCCCGCCACCGTGGCATAAGACTCGCCAACAGTGCGGGCCGCCAGCCCCAGCAGATTATGGCCGGTGCTGCGTAATAAAACCTGGTCGGCCTCCGGCAGGGCAGCAGGAATAGCTTTAATAATTTCGTAATAAAGTCTGGTCAACCTCAGCACTCCCTTCCGCAAACGGGTGCGGGTCCAGAAAACTATTGGCCTTAAAAGCCTGCTGCATAATTTTTACCGCCCGATTGCGCGTCTCCCAAACCTGGGCCTCCGTATTTTCGGTGTAAATAGCTGTTGCTACCCAAGCTGCCGGTGATGCTTCAAAATTGGCAAGCAACACATCTGTCGAAAACTTATCCCGATACACCTTAAGCCCCTGCGCCCCGGTCAGTATATGTTCGCCCGCAACCGCCAACACACCGTCACTAAACTTTAAATGCTCATAAATTACCGCCCGCCGGACGCGGTCCCCGGGAAGCCGCTGCCAGGACGGCAACTGCCCGTTAATCCAGTAACCGGCCAACAATTCCACCATATTTATGCCGGTGGAATGATACACAGCGCCGGGAGTCTGGCTAGGTAGCCGGGCATCAATTTCCAGCACCTTTAATTCTCCGTCCGCGGCAATGACTTCAATATCCATAAGGCCGGATAAATTCAGGGCAGCCGCAATCCGGTCAGCCAAATCATAAAAATCCTCCGCCACCTCACTGCCGGTCTGCGGCCCAGCCAGCACCCGCTTACAGTCATAACCGGCATCAAAATTCAATTGCGTAACCTGCAAACCGGTACACTCACCCCGGTGAGCCAGCACCTCCAAGGAATAAGCAGGTCCGGCCTGGTATTTCTGCACCACCGCTTCCCGACCCAAAACTGCCAATGCATCCACCAGTTGCTGTTCGTCTGTTGCCAGCACTACCCCGGCACTGCCGCTAAGTCCGGAAGGCTTCACAATAACGGGGAAGCCACACCCGGGCCAGGGTGCCGGCATGGCAACTCCGGCACGGGCAAATAACCTGTTTGACGCCAGTTTTGATGAACTAATCATGTATGCCGGCAGGTCCAGCGCCAGCGGCACATTATACTGGCCGGCCATTTCCGTTAACCGGGCCAGGGTGCGGCTGTTTTCAGTCGCCGGCAGAATCAGGTCAAACTCTTGCAGCAGCGTCCCGGCACGGGTTCCGTCGGCCAATAAATCTAAGTGAAAAAACTCATCTGCCAAAGCCCTGGCCGGGGCCTGCGGGTCTTTGTCAATTAGCGCGGCCACGAATCCGGCCTGCCGGGCCAGATATACGGCTTCCAACCCCTGGAGTTGTCCGCCCACGATAGCGATTCTCGTCATTGCAGTCCTCCCCTTCGGCTGTGTTTGCTTGCTGCGCTGCCAGCCAGGCCGCGTATTCATCGGCACTGGCCGCCTGCAAGCCCATCGCGGCCAATACCTTTTGTACTTCCGGCACGGTCCGCAGCCCCTGCTCAATATCCAAGGTGCTTTGGGAGACCCCGGCCAGACTACTGCTGGGGGGAATAATAGAAGTTACCACATTGGCCCCGGCCTCCAGCCGCAGCTTTAACCCCTTAATCCCATCCACATCCAGCGAAGCCGGAATCAAGCGTTCCGGCATAATCAAGCGCATCACGGCAATAGATAAATATTCGTTCATTCTGACCGGATTAACTAAACCGGCCAGCGGTGTCCGAGGCTGCGGCACCAGGCTCATTACCCGGACCTGGTGCACTTGTTGCTGCTGCATGGCGAAAATGGCATCAGCCCGGTCACAAGTGGTTTCCCCAACCCCCAGCAAAATCCCGTCTTCCACCAGCATGCCAGCCAGACGGGCAGCATGCCTTTTCATCATACGTTCCTCAAAACTCTGACCAAGGCGTAATTTTTTATATAATGCGGGATTATGCGTTTCCTGATAAAGAGCATACCAGTCCACCTTGCTTTCAGCAAAAGCCTGCAGTACCCCGTCAGGTACCACCCCCGGCGAGACCATAACCGGCAGCCCGGTTTCCGCTTTAACCCGGCCAATCATTTCCAAAAGTGGGACAAAATCACCGGTATCATGCGATAACGGATCCTCACCCATGGTCAGGTCAATCAGGTGGACACCCGATTCCGCTAGCCGAACGGCGATTTCCGTAACTTCGGCCAGGCTTTTCCGGTAGCGGGGACTTAATTCATTGGTTTGCCGGTAAAAACAAAAAGTACAGTGATTCCGGCAGTAAGTGGAAAAATAGATAAAGCCGTACAGGAACACCCGGTTGCCAAAATGCTGTTCCCGCAACTGCCGGGCAGTTGACATTACTTTGCGGATGGCTTTGGGGTCTTCTATAGACAGGAGATAAACTATTTCCTGGTATGAGAGGGTATACCCATTGGCGGCTTTAACCAATATACCGTCTAAATAACGCTCGCTCATAGTAAAAAACATCATCTCGTCCTCCTCTCCTGCACTGCAGCTTAAATATTCAGTCTGCCACCGTCAAGGTAAATCAGGCTGCGTCCGACCCGCCTGATATTCTGAAAACCTTCCTTCACCATCACCAGCCGTTCCAGACCAAACCCCAGGCCGGCCCAGTTCTCGGCAATATTCCAGTTGCTGTCCAGCGGATGTGGGCCAGTTGCTCCCGAGGCAACCTCCAAGCCACCCACCATGATATCGGTGGTATTCCCATAGACCTCGGAGTTTTCCGCTGCCAACCGGTATTCCAGACCCACTGTCCGCATTACCAGTTCAGCCAATTCAACCAGACGAGCCTGCGGTTCACCGTCAATACCCATTTCTACTAAATTTAACATGGTAAACTCCGACAAGTGTCTGGCGCCTTTTGATTCTTTGCGGAAACACTGGCCGATTTCAAAAAACCGGATCGGCCGGGGCCATACTTTAGCTAAATGGCCCATCATAAAGTACAGGTTGGGTGCCAGCATCGGACGCAGGCAGCTGCTTTTATCCAGCCAGTAGACCTGCTCCCAGAGCGGATGGGCGGCAGTAATCCCCATCTTGCCCAGCATCCCTTTGGATAGCATGGTCGGTGTTGTCACTTCAACAAAACCGGCCTTATTCAGGCTTTGCACCAGCGCTGTTTCCATGATTCTCAGGGCCGGCCGCAAACTTTCCTGCTGCAGTTTTTGTAAACGCCGTCTATTTTTATGAACCAGTTCCTGATTTAACTTCTTAAAGGAAAGGTTCCTTTCTTCCTCAGTATTAAATACCAATCCGTCAACTTCCCCAGGCGCATCTAATTCAATTAAACGCTGTTTTTGGGTAACAGTAAAGGCAAGCTTCATAAAGTCTTGCCTCCTTCTATTGAAAAGAGGTTGAGGAGAATTTCCCCAACTTCCAATCAGGTATTTTGCATTGTGCACAGGCCCGGGCATACCATTTATTCCTTAACCAACGGGAAACCCGGCTGGTTTTGGAATTTTTGATCCGCATGCGGTGCCCGCAGTGGGTAGTTAACTCAATATAGGCCCCTTTTTGAACAACGGTTTTAATCCCGTGCAAGGTGCCGGTCCGGGAAGGCCACAGCTTTATTTTCTGTAAAACCCCGGATAATTCCTCATGTTTACGGATATACCGCTTTTTTTCCTTTTTTTGCGCTGTCACTACCGGTTTCAACTCAGGCAGACCCATTACAAATACCTCCCTGTATTTTGAGTCCCCGTACCGGGTTAATTGGAGGAGGGTCCGGGAGTTCAACCCGGCTGTGAAGATTTAGAGTCTTCATGATCTTGCCGATCAACCCTCCATGAAAATATAACCGGCCGGGGCAGGCGGACACATAACCAATAATACCACAAACACCACGGCCCGCCTACCCTAAACCGGCTAAGTTATTGCTTACTATTTCTGCCAGTAGGTTAGCCCCAGTCCGGTCAGGATTTTGACCGCCTCATCATACACATCCAGGTACTCCTGGGTGGGAGTGAGGCTGACCACATCATAACATTCCTGGAACGGCTTGCCTTTGGGTGCTGTTTTGAAATCCTTTTCATACATCGCTACTAACTTGTCAATGATCTCGTTGACCTTGGCGGTTTCCATACCCGCTACAGCCCGGGCCGCTTCTGCCATCATGCGGGCTTCCATGCCGGTGGTGTAATTGGTGGCCACCCCTTTGGCGGCAGCTACCCCGGAAAGGATTTCCCGACCACTGGCGGTATCGCTCATGGCCTGGGCTGCTGTTTCCAGCAGACACATGACTGTGCAAGGTCCGGCTACGGTATAGTACTGGTTACCCAGCATCAAATTGGTATTGGCCTCAATAGCCATGGCGCAGTGAGCGGCCACAGCCAGAGGCTCTCTGGCCGTGGTAATACCCCAGCGCACATGGATGGGACCATCCAGGTGCCAGGTTGCCCCGGTCATAACAAAGGCGTTAATAGTTGTTGCCACGTCGACTATTGTAGTCTCTTCGAGACCACCGGCATAGCCGCCGTATATCGGCATCTGCTCACACATGATGATACTCCCGGTTAGTGCATAATGAGCACAGAAGGCTAACGCACCTACGTCAATCTTCAACTCATTTAACTGGGATACCTCATGGCTGTCAGATGGCCGCATGCCGCCCGGAAAATCTGCCGCGATTACTCCGGCGGCCGAAAGTGAAGTTTCGTTCCCCTACAATGCCATCCCCGGCCGGCCTGCCCTTAACTGAGCGGCCCGCACAAAGATTGCTTCCGACTTAACGGCGGCAATCTCCCAGGGACTTCCCGGCACCGGGTCCTTACCGTTGATGGTCTGCAGTACGCCGTCCACAATCGTGTCCACCAGCGCTTCCTGAGCATAAGACTGGTGACAGGCGATAAACATTTCCTCCGACACCGGCGAACCAGTCGGTCCGCCCTGGATTACCGGCGGCCGCGTATCTTTGTGATTCCGGGGAGCCAGGATCACCGCATCCCTGCCTTCTCCCAGCACCGCCCGCGTCGGCGCTGCCTTGATGGCAGTCAGCACTTCTTCTTCCGTATATTTGATTACTCTGCCGGTATCCATACAATATATGCCGCACTCCAGCAGCATTTCCAACCCGGCCTTGAACAAATTGTTAATTAAGTCCGGATCAGTCGGCACAATGACCTTTTTGTCCATTTTGATGCCGTACTTCTCCTTCAGCCGGGTGGCTGTCTGGGGTATTAATTTGTTGTCCCACACGTTTTCGTCCATTTTCGGACCGGACTTAGCCCGGTCATAAACGTCGAAAACGGTGACCTTTTTGACAAGAGCCATACTCTTACCTCCCTTCGCTATAATTTAACTCATTAATTCCCTGGCCTTGGCGATAGCTTCGGCAGCGTTTTCACCGTAAGCATCGGCACCAATTTTGTCTACCCATTCCTGGGATACCGGCGCGCCGCCAAACATACATTTTATCTTGTCACGCACGCCTTCCTCTTCCAGTGCTTTGATGATATCGCGCTGAGCGGGCATAGTGGTGGTCATCAGGGCGGAACCGGTGATAATGTCCACATTCAGCTCAATAGCTTTCCGTACCACCTCATCCACCGGCACATCCCGGCCCAGGTCAATCACCTCAAAGCCGCTGGCACTCAACATGGTCTTAACTATATTTTTACCTACATCGTGAATATCACCCTGCACCGTATGCACAATAACCTTGTCCAGTTTAGTCTTTGCGCGGTCTGCCTCCAACATATCAGCCGTCAGGATGCTTACCGCCGACTCAAATGCTTCTGCCGCCAGCAATATCTGCGGCACAAACATTTCCCCTTCATCAAAGAGGTTGCTGATGGTATTCATGCCCTGTCCCAAACCGGTTTGAATGGCCTCCATCGGCTCGACACCGGCTGCCAACGCTTCTTTTGCAGCCGCTTCCGCCATGTCTTTGTCCAGTTCTTCAATAGCTTCCTTAAGCTTGTTCAAAATGGCCTCTTTACTCATTAATCTTTACACCTCCTTCCCATCGCTACATGCAATTATTATATGCAAATTTTATGCCAAGAACGCCGTGTTGCTAAAAAAATCCTTTGAGCACAAGCAATTCGCGGGTTGGCGGCTAAAGCACTTTGGACTGGCAGCGACAACAGGCAGGCAGACCCCGTTTATTTTGATTCCGCATTGAATCACCAGCGACGGACAACTGTATCAAACCCCTGCAAACCCATGATTATAACGCTTTTTGGCCATTGATTCCGGGCGGAATCAAGCCATATCAGCCTTTTGCCTTGACCAGCCGGGATATTTCCACCACCGACAGCGCCCATACCGCCAACCCGCCGGCAAACCTGCCCACCGGGGAAATGTTTGCATCCGTTAAAGTAAAAGTAATAAAACCCAAAAAACCCATGAAAAACAACATTTGCAGGCCGCGTGAAGGCACCCCCAGCAAAACATACCCGGAGCCGGGAATAACTATTGCAGCGACAACCGGCACCCAGGCCGGCAACCTTCCCCCGGCCGGCAACTTCCCCTTAGCTTGCTTGCTCAATTTTTATCACCTCCTCACGCAGCCTAAATAGTAATTCCACTGTATTATGAAAATGCTCATATTTCAGCGCCAACAACGGGAACCTAGCGGCCCGCAGCACCGCATAATGAGCCTTTTCCCCCTTGGCCAACATTACTGTAGCCCTGATATAATTTTTTTGGATTAATATTTCCGCATAATTTTCCTTACCTGACAAGAGTGCGGCAATATTATTGTAACCAACATCCCCATTTTGAACCTCTGCAGCCAAAAACAAATTAAACTCCGACCCTTCTTCACCCAGTACCATACAGCGATTTTCAAAACCGGCCGGCGTGAATAGATGCTTAGGCTCATTGGCTTTAACGATCCGGCAGAGTTTTTCATTGTCAATCCGGATATAAATTTTGGCATAAAGACGGGGCAGTCTGCGCAGGGACAGGTTATCCACCTGCGGGATGACCTTTATTTTTTTATTTTTATAAAGCCCCTGCAGGGATGGAAATGAATTCCGGTCTTCTATGATCATGGCCTCTTCTATATATGGCAGTAATTCACTGTAAAACAGCTCCTGTTTTTGCTTTGTCTCCTGCCAGGAGCGCCAGTAAATATATGCACTCCCCAGCATCAGGAGAAAAAGCAGGCCAATTGCCAGGTAAATCATTAATAACCCTGCGGCCGTGGCCAGTGGTCCTTAATCAAGGTGTTATGGTCAACAAATTTATAACGGTGAAAAACAAACCATATTGAGGCAATCATATAGAAGGTTATGCCGGCCAGCAGGTTTATCCAGTAACCTAAATATAAAGCTGATAATGTTAATAAGGCTAATACGGTAAGGGTAATCGCCGGGAAGGGATGCCAGGGTGATGTGTAGCCTCTTTGGATACTGCCCAGCGGATACATTTTTCTGAATTTAAACATCATATAACCCATCAATACATAAATCATCACTCCGGAAAGAATGGAAAAGGTAATCACCTGATCCAGCAGCCCGGTGAAACCAAAACTAAGGGATATGGGCAGCAGGAACAGAATTGCCCGGTAAGGGGTTTTGTATTTGGGATGCACGGCGCCGAACCAATTAGGAATCAGCGTATCCCGGGCCATGGAAAACCAGCCGCGAGATGCGTCGTTAATGCAGCCGATAGCGCTAGCCAGACAGGAAAGCATCGTCCCTAAAAACAAAGCACCAATTACAAAAGGTATTTTGGTTGCCAGCGCCGCATCATATAATGGATAAACAGAGCTGCCAAGTTTTTCCCACTGAACCAGTCCGGAACTGACATACCAGGTGATGGTGGCCCCTACCAGTAGCGAAACCATACCGGTAAGCGCGCCGATTGGCAGCGACCGGCCGGTGGAGCGGCATTCCTCAGCAGCTAAAGCCGTCCCTTCAATCCCCAGGTAAAACCAGACCCCGAATTGAAACGCCCCGAGAATACCAATCCAGCCATAAGGCAAGCCGTTAGATAATTCGCCGAAATTAAGCAGCGTGGTGGAAGGAGACCAAAACTTTGTACTGAATAACAATATAAAAATTGTTACATAGGCAATGGCAGTAATAATAAAGTTTACAGTCAGAGTGGCGTATATACCCCGGTAATTAAGCCAGCTTAGTAAACCCACGGTCAGTACAATCCAGGGCACGGGGTTTACATCCGGATTCAGAGTGGTCATAATCTGGCCGATAACCATTACATTAGCCGATTTCAGCATCGTATATTCCAGCACAATCATTAACCCGATATTAAAAGCCGCCAGCGGACCCATTAAATATTTGGCCATGGCATACTGACCGCCGGCCTCCGGTATCACCGAGCCGATTTCAGTATTGATCATCACCAGCGAAACATATAAAAGTCCGATAACCCAGCAAGCTATGATGGAGCCCAGCGTACCACCTTTGGCCACGGTAAAGTTCCAGCCCATAAACTCGCCCACCAGCACGATCCCCACACCCAGGGCCCAGACATGGGCAGGCCCCAGCACCTTTGCCAGATGCCCATGCTGATCGCTTTTATCGTGTACCGTAACGGCAATGTTCTGCTCACTCATTAAGTCTGCCCCCCTTCTTCCACAGCCACGTCAAACTCCTCTTCGGTGTAAGTACCCAAAAGTATGCTCTCGTCATATTCCTTGTTTGTCTGCAGGAAATCCCGCACCAGCCAAAAATATATCAGCGCCGCTGCCGCCCAAGCCACATAATTCATTATCTGCCAGAAGCTCATTGGCCTTCCCCCTTCTTGCCATATACTTTTTCAACCAATACCTTTAATTCTTTTTCTGAATGGGTAAGCAAAAAATAGCCAAAACCGCCGGCGGCCAATACACATAAGATGAGACTGAACCAGGTAAAAGTATATTGCATCCCGCCGCCCCCGCCGCCGCCAACCAGCACCTTGCCGCGTAACAAAATTGGCATCAGCAGACTTAGATAGCAAAGGACCAGAATGAACAAAACGTCAAAGATTTTCCAAAAATCCCATTTTTTCGCCCCAACGCCCTGCATTTTTTCCAAATGATAGATGTCCTCCGCATAAAGCTGGTTCTTTTTATGCTTTAAATGACCTAATACAGCTATAAGAGCAGCAGTATTAAACGTCCCCACTAGTATCCCGACAACTAAAGCAACTATCCGGATTTCGGGTTTATCCGCCAAAGCACTTACCTGCATGTAAACAGATGCCAGAATAATCCACATGAAAATAATCCAAAACACTATGATGCCTCTGTCATTACGGCTCATTTTGGAAATGCGTGTTTCACTGACAGTGACATGCTCTTCAATGCGCGCAGCCTCAATACGGTTTACTGCCATGGAATTCCCTCCTTTTTTATTTAAGTGCGGTCGATGCCTGCGCCTATCTGCTCATAAATCCTCAACACCTCCTTTTATAACACTACTACTACCTTTGTAATGCAAATAAAGTGCCAACTTTTATTGCCTCATAGCATACGCTGTTATACACGGTATTGCAGACTTTAGGTATATCCGTAGATTAAGGCCGCGATTCCAAACTAAATCAGGTCGTCCGCACCAAAAATGAAAAACACATGAGCAGCATCATTCCGGGGCAGATTACAATCTAAATCAATTATTATGGGTTGATTAGGGTTACAAACTCAGCATATTAATGTTAAGGAGCTGACAAACCAAGGGTACGATTCCATTGCTGAAATCGTACCCTTGGTTATTAAATCTTTATTCGGCTTCACTTTTTACAACCAGTACCAGGCAGTGCGCCAGGCCTTACTTGCACTTAGCGGGCTAGTTAAACACTGTATAACTGACCGCAACCACAGCAACCCCTGCGGCCAGGGCAATATACGGCAATATACCGGCACGCCTGACCATCGGTGTGCCTTCCGACAACTGCAGTTCCTCCAGCATTGCGGCCGGAAAAACCCCCTTGTCTGTGATGTAGTGGCGGTACAGGAATACCGGAATAACTAAGGCCGCCATGAGCAGACCGGTCATCAATGTGCCTTTGCCCCAGACGTTGGCACCGGCACCCAAGAAAACGAGATTAACAAAGGCCAGCAGGGTATTAACTCCAATTAACCAGGTGGGCGCGCGCCACGGACGTGGCACATGCGCATTATCAAAGCGGTGAATCCAACCCGCATTCAGGTTAAGGAAACAAAGCAGAATATAACCGACATTTGACGCTGCCAGCACAAAAAGGTAGTCAGACATCATTAACAGCAGGAGATTAAACCCGAAGTCGGTCATCATGGCGTTGGTCGGTGCACCGTGCTTGTTAACTTTGGACAAATATTTCGGCAGCCAGCCATCGGTGGAAGCCTGATAAAGAGTCCGGGCCGAACCGGCCATAGAAGTCATGATTGCCAGCAATAAGGCTAAAATTAACATTAGTACAATCAAATTAGCGATAAAAGCCCCGCCATGCACCATGCCGGCCATAGCCTTGGCTACCCCGGACCCGTCAAGGATACTGGGGTCGGTCATGCCCTTAACCCCGAGTACACCTTGAAAAGCCAAAGGAACGCTAGCAAAGACAAAAACACAAAGCAGACCGGAATAAAAAATTGCTTTAAATGTATCAGTTTTTGGATTTTTGAACTCCCTGGTGTAGCATATCGACGTCTCAAAAGCGTATGTCGACCATGCCGCAATGAACATGCCGCCAAGGAACAGGGTCCACCCGGCCTTGTCCCAAGCGCCGCTCAAAGGCGCAAAGGGCGAAAAGTTGGCGCGTACTATATCACCGGTCAGCAAAGGAACAATCCCGATAATAATCAGAGGCAGCAGCGCCGCTACAGCCATTACCATCTGTATCTTCGCCGCCCGGGCAATACCAAAGTGCTGGGCGGTAAAAATGCTTAGGAGAATAGCCGCCCCAAGCAGGAAAGTCGAATTGATGCGCAGACTGAGACCTTCTTTAATTCCGTTAAGGTCCAGCAGCGTTATTTGCCATGTGCTGATTACAGAATCAGCCGGAAAAAGGGAGGTTAGGATGTAACCGGCCGCAAGTCCCGTACCGATTGAAAGCACCGGCGACCAGGCAAACCAGTTGCACCAAGTGGACAGCGGGGCCACCAGTTTACTGTACCTTGCCCAGGCAATGGCCCCATAAATCGAAGCACCGCCCGACTTATTGGGAAACAACCCGGCAAGCTCGGCATAAGTAAACGATTGTATAAAACCCAGCATTATTGACAGGAACCAGACAAACCATGACGGCGCGCCAATGGTAGCCGCAATACCCCCGATGGAAAATAACACCAGGGCCGGCACGCCGCTTGCTACCCAAAAGGCGCCGGTCCAACTGATTGATCTGTGTAATTCATTTTTTTCTTTTGTAGCCACTTCCGGCAGCTCCGGCTTTAATACAGCTTCAGACATCTTCAACCCCCCCGTTAATTTATTGTCAAGCCATCCTCACCAAAAAACCGGCCATACTAAGTATCAATTAACAGTTTCATCTTCATCGGCACCCCCTTTGGCAAACATACACTTACTATGATTATGCAAAATGTATGCCAACTCTTTGCAAAAAGGCGCCGGACAGGCCCAGGCTCGGACTGCGGGGGCTAATACAAATTTAACGGGAGGGTATTTGCACTCCGTTTTATTCCGGATTAACTCAGCAAAATTGGGATTATCCCGGCAAACTCAAATAAACATACGGTCAGCAACTGATTCCATTGAAAATCAAAGCAAAACACTGATTACAACCCAGTGAAATCAAGGTTTCCACCATAAAAATGCCCAATTGACCACTCACTCCTTAAATAATGTTTTTCGGGGAAAAACTAATGATTTTTCAGTTAAGTCAGGATATCATAGTATGAAAACATTGCTTAGTAAAGGTTAATATCTTTTTAACCTGTAAAACCTATTTTGCCCTGGCTTCATTGTTTCGTAAATAATTTTTACATTAAGGAGTGAAGTTGTATGGAAATCAAAGAAATCATGTCTCCTACCGTTATCACGGTAAAACCGGAAGATGACGTAAAAAAAGCCGCTACTTTAATCTGCCTGAAAAAAATAAGTGGCATCCCGGTAGTGGACACTGACGGCAAGCTTATTGGCATGATCTCGGAAAAAGACGTATTGCGTTCTCTCTTCCCAACTTATCAGGAGTTTTTTGAGGATCCGGAGGAATTCAAGGTTTTTGCCGACTTACGGAGAAGGTACGGCGAAACCACAAATCTAAAGGTGAGCACAATATACAACAAACGGGTAATTACCGTCCAACCTGATACACCTTTATTAAAGGCGCTGTCCATAATGCTCTCCAAAAGGGTCAGAAGATTACCGGTAATAGATAAAGAAGGCAAACTAATCGGCATTGTCAGTCAGGGCGATATCCATCAGGCCCTTTTCAATGAACAGTTTCTACTTGATAAAAAAGGATAATTCAAGCGGCATCCCCAGGAGGTATATTTATGAACAGCCCCCCTCCTTATAACAGAAAAAAACTGGACACAATAGCGGAGCAATTGTTCCAGCATTTTGCCCTGGGCCAGGGCATCATCATGGGTACATCGGCGGTAGTCAGCCGCAAAGTGCATCTGGAAGCCCGGGAACAACCCGGCCTGATCCATATCCTGAAAGAAAAAGATGCCGGGGTAACCTATATGGGTCAGGTGGAAGAAGGTAAATTTATACACATAGACGTCTTCCACCATCCCGTGGAAATTGATATCGTCGACCTGGCCACCCAGGTCCGGAAAGCTGTAAGCCAGTATTTGCAGGCTATAAATCTGCCACCCCCGGAGGGGGAAGAAGCAAGCGCAGCCTTGACGCTGGCCCGGGGTATTCACATTTATTCCGGCGCCTGTGCCGGAACTGCAGCCGAACCCCTAGGCCAGGTCTACCCACCAGCGATGCAACGCAACAATCACGTACATATACTGGCCGGATTACCGCCTAATTGCTGTTCTTTAACGTTTTGTATTGTCAAAGCCGCCGAAAAGGCTTTGACCTTTCAAGGCATCGAGCTTCGGCCCGTACGTCAGATAATTCATCTTCACGCAAAAAAAACCCTTGCCTAACAAGGGTTTTTTTACAGTATAAACCGTTCTATGACTTCAATTACCCCTCTGTAAGAGGTCTTTGCAGATACGTAATCCGCCTTTTCCCGCAAACCCGCCGGGGCATTGGCCACCGCGGCCCCCAGCCCGGCCGCTTTAAACATTTCCAGGTCATTCCAGCCATCCCCGATAGCAATAACCTCATCAGGGCTAACACCGGTTTTCCGGCACAGCTTCAATAATGCGGCACCCTTGGAAACCTCAGGATGATTCAGGTCAATAAAAAAGGGCTTGGAGTTGGCCAGATATACCCGTTCTCCGAAATGCCCGCGCAAAAAACCGGTTAACCGGGCAATTTCATCTTCCCGGTCACGAAACACCACTATGGTCGGATCTTCAGTAACCGCAGCTGCCAAAGGAACACTCCTGATAAATTCAGTTCTTAGCGCCGCCGCATATTTTTTTGTGGCAGCCGCCGGGGCGTCGGTATACAAAACATCCCCGATATTCACGAATCGCTGGGCACCACTGCCGGCCGTAAGCTTAAGCGCCTCAATGGCCAAAGCCCTGGGCAGCGGCAGATGCCAAAGCAGTTCCCCGCTCAGTGGGTCCCTAACTACAGCGCCGTTGGAAGCAATTACCGGCAAACGGACATCCAGGTCTTGTGCAAAAGCCAGGGCTGAAGGATACAACCGCCCGGTGGCCAGTGCCAATTCAACCCCTTTAGCCCGGCAGGCATTTACAGCAACCAGCAATTCAGGCATAACCCGGTATGAGTCGTCCAACAAAGTACCGTCCAGGTCCGCCACTATTAACTTATATTTCCCCATCAAATTGTTTCTCCTGTCATCAGGAATTGTACCAATTTATAGTCGTTTCATTTAAAGCCAGTTTCAGTTCAAGCCAGTTTCAGTTCAAGCCAGTTTCAGTTCAAGCCAGTTTCAGTTCAAGCCAATTTCAGCAATGCATTAATCGCCGCTACCGCAATGGTGCTGCCACCTCTGGTGCCGGTAACGGTGATATAAGGCACCGGGGTCTCCTGCAGCAGTTCCTTGGACTCTTTAGCCCCCACAAATCCTACCGGCGTCCCCACCACCAGGGCCGGTTTAAGGCTGCCGGATTTGATCATGGCACAAAGCTCAAACAGCGCGGTGGGCGCATTGCCAATGGCAATGATACCGCCCGCAAGCTGCGGGGCGGCCTTGGCCATAGCAATCATGGCTCTGGTCTTACCGGTTCGTTTGGCTTCCTCCACTACTGCCGGGTCCTTAATCAGGCATATGGTTTCTATGCCAAACCGCTTTAAATGAGCCGGGCTGATCCCGGTGCGCAGCATTTGCACGTCACTGAATATCGGCTTGCCTGCCCGCAGCGCCCCCAGGCCGGCGGCTATTGCCTGCGGGTGTATTTTTATGATTCCGGCCATATCAACATCGCCGGTGGTATGGATTATCCTTTTAATAACCGCCCGCTCCCCTTCCGGCAATTCCTTCAGTCCCGGCAGACTGGCTTCAATTATATCCATACTGGTATCTTCAATGGCCCTGGGGTCTTGAATAAATTCCATAATTATGACACCTCCTCAATCCTGTCCATGACTATGTCCACCAGCCGCTGGTCATGGCCCAGATGATTGGCCAGTACAATTTCCACATCGGGGTTTTTGTCTTTTTCCCCGGCAATGACCGCCGGAATATCTTCCTGCAGATGAATTCCGTTATAGAGAAAAAACGGTACAATTACTACTCTGGTTGCTCCCTGCTTAACAACCCGGTCCAGGGCCTCCGGCAGGTCCGGCTGATTAAACTGCAGGGATGCTACTTCCACAATTTCACCGCGGGATTTGGCCCTCACCATCTCACCGTATTTCTGCAGGGTTTCAAAAGCCTGCGGAGCCTTACTGCCATGCCCTAAAACAATAATCGCTCTTTTCATTTTCAATCTCCCCCTAATTAATTGGATTCATACTATTTTAATTAAATTCATACTTTGCGCCTGACTGATAATATCAGCAATCCTGTCCAGCACCGGCAAGTCGGAATAAACCGGCCTGGCAACAATTATAACCGGCAGTCCCAGACTTGCCGCGGCAGCCAGTTTCGTATCGGTACCGCCCGTCTTGCCACTGTCTTTAGTGACCAGTACCGCCGCCTTATATTCCCGGAACATGGCCAGGTTCATGGCCTCACTAAAAGGTCCCTGGACGGCAATTATGTCCGCCGGGGCCAGGCCCATAGCCGAGCACTCGGCCAGCACCGCGGCATCCGGCAATACCCTGGCCACTATTCTTTTGTTCCATTCCTGGCCGGCCCTGATAAAAGGCGCCAGGTTCCTGCTGCCGATGGTAAGCAATATTGTTTCACCCAGGCTTACAGCCATCGCTGCGGCTTCTTCATAATTCTTCACCCGGTAAATCCCGTCATTGTTGACTATGTCTGCAGGCGGCCGTTCGTATCTGATGTACGGTATGCCCTTCTGTTTAGCCACCGCCCAGGCTGTCCCGGTAATTTCCCGGGCATATGGGTGGGTAGCATCAATAACCAACTTAACTTCTCTTTCAGTAATAAGACGATCCATTGCACCGGCATCCAACTGTCCCACCAGCACCTCTGCGGCCAAATCAGGCGAAAGCATTTCGGCCCCATAGCCGGAAGCCACCGTGGTTAATACCCGGGCACCCCGCCCGGCCAATACCCCGGCAATTTCCCGTCCCTCCAGCGTGCCGCCTAATACCAGGATCATACCTTATATCCCCTCGGTGTAAGCATAAAACTGTCGGTATGATATGTCTGGCTGTTGCCAATTAAGACAACGCTAAACATGTCAATATGGTGTTCCAGCATATGTTCCAGGTCTGTGCGGACAATTTCTTCGCCGCTGCGCTTGGCATTACGCACGATACCCACCGGCGTGCCCGGTGCCCGGTGCCTGAGAAATATTGCCCGGGCCGTTTTAATCTGCTCAGTCCTTTTTTTGCTCACCGGGTTATACAGGACAGTTACAAAATCTGCCTGCGCCGCCGCGGCCAGCCGTTTTTCAATCAGTTCCCAGGGGGTCAGCAGGTCACTCAGACTAACCACGGCATAATCATGCATCAATGCGGCCCCCAGCGAAGCTGCCGCCGCATTGGCAGAACTGATGCCAGGCACAATTTCCACCTCCAGCCGGTCACTCAGCTGTTCTTTTTCCACTAATTCCAAAACAATACCGGCCATGCCGTAAATACCAGGGTCACCGCTGCTTACCACCGCCACATATTGACCGGTAACAGCTTTTTCTATAGCCAGGCGGCTGCGTTCCACCTCCCTGGTCATGCCGGATGAGATTACCTCTTTGCCCGCTACCAGGTCACTGATTAGTTCAATATAAGTCTTATAACCAATAATCACTTCTGCTTCTTTGAGCACCTTGTATGCCCGCAAGCTCATCTGGTCCGGATTGCCCGGACCAATCCCCACTACCGCCAGTCGCCCGCAGCGATGGCTATGGTCACTTGACCGTATTTCCTCTTGCCCTGCACCAGTTCCGGGGTTTTCCCCGCACCCAGTATTGCCGCCGGTTCGCATACTCCACCAACTCCTATCTTGTCGTCAACAAATTCTGAATAAGTTAATTCCCCATCCCGCTCCCGCAATACCGCCAGCAGCTCGGGCCGGGAAAAAAACTGCACCGGTCGGGCCAGCTCACCTGCCGCCGCCAAAAGGCCGGCCTCATCGCTTTTTATATCTATACTGGCCAGGCTGCGGACACAACTCATGGCTAACCCGGCTTCCGCCATGGCGGCTGTAATGGCCGCCAGCACTTCCCGGTCGCTTACCCCGCGCCGGCAGCCTACACCAATACAAAGGTTGGGCGGCCTAAGAAACAGGGTGCCGGGCGGAAAATGCTCCGCCGCCTTATTGGTTACCAGTACTACCCGGCGATCCTCTTTTTGACCCGCTGCATACCGGTTATAAGCCTGTACTTCGATATGTTCCGCTTGCTTTATATTTAAAGGAATATCGCTGTAAATAACAACTTTTTGACCATTCACAATGGCGGCATTAATTTTCCGCACCAGCTCAAAAGGCTCAATCCGCCATCCCCGCTCCCGGGCCAACATCTCTACCGCCGGCAGGCCATGGACATCGGTGGCTGTAGTGATCACCGGATTTGCTCCGCACAGCTCGGCAATCCGCCCGGTCAGGGCATTAGCCCCTCCCCAATGGCCGGCCAAGACGCTGATCACGTTTTGCCCCAGTTCATCCATAACCACCACCGCCGGGTCTTCGGTCTTACCCCTTAAATGCGGGGCAATTAAGCGGACCACAATACCCAGAGCCATAATGCAGACAATCCCTTCATACTCGGCAAATAACTCCCCGCAAAGCTCCCGCAGCGATTTACGGTAAGGCCGGCGCCGCCCGTCTATTTGCAGCAGGGAAAACTTACCGGGTACATACACAACTGTTTCATAGCCGCCGTTCTCAGCCAGTAAAGCTGCAGTCTTCTCAGCCAGCTCAACGCCCTGTCTGGTTACAGCCACAATAGCGGTTTTCAATTTTTGCCCTCCCGGTAGCCATGGGTAAAACCAGGGTCATAAAGTTTTGATTTTTCGTATTGACCCCGGAAAACATCACCCACGACAATCATGGCGGTTTTCCCGATGGCCGCCGCCTGTACCTTGGCGGCAATATCGGCCAGGGTGCCGCGGATTATTTTTTCTTCCGGCCAGGAAGCCTTCTGCACCACCGCTATGGGCGTATCCGCCGCATAACCCTGACGCAATTCGGCCACCACCTCAGAGATTGCATGCACACTGAGAAATATGCACATAGTCGTGCGGTGCTTCGCCAGTTCAGCCAGTTTCTCTTGCGCCGGCACCGGGGTGCGCCCTTCCATCCGGGTCAGGATAACCGTCTGCGTAACCTCAGGCAGGGTATATTCCTGCTGCAAAGCGGCCGCCACGGCCAAAAAAGAGCTCACCCCGGGAATGACTTCATAGGTAATACCCCGCTCCGCCAAGGCGTCCATCTGCTCCTGAATGGCCCCGTAAATGGCCGGGTCGCCGGTATGTACCCGGGCAATGATTTTTCCTTCCCGGACGCCCCGCTCCATTACCTGCAGAACTTCTTCCAGGTCCATGGACGCACTGTTGAATATCTCCGCATCATCCTGGGCATAACGCAATATTTCAGGGTTTACCAGTGAGCCGGCATAAATCACAATGCCGGCCTGCTGAATAGCCTTTACTCCTTTTAGCGTAATGAGCTCCGGGTCCCCGGGCCCGGCCCCTACAAAATACACTTGTTTCACAGGCTCTTCCACCCCGCTTTTCTGATAATCATAATCGACATATAATCCTTTTCCTTACCCATAAGCCCCATAATATCTGTTGTGTAATACTGGTCAGGATAACCGCAGCGACTGACGAAAACTGCCTTGTCCAGTAAATTTAATTCTTGCAGCAGCCCGGCTACCTCGTCATATAGCCGGTTGACCTTCATCAGGACTATATTATCGTACTGTACCAAAGCTTCTTTAATAGCGTCCAGCCCATACGCTGCCGGAATCACCGCCAGTTTTTCGTCGGCTTCGGTAAGCGGTTCATTGATGAAAGATGCGCAGGCGGCAAAAGCTGTAATACCAGGTACGGTCTCAATTTCTATATCCCGGAAATGACGTTTGACCCGCTCCAAAACATAGGCATAAGTGCTGTAAAACATGGGGTC
>CAZWUW010000052.1:0-21661 GCA_964636895.1 uncultured Eubacteriales bacterium | reverse complement strand
TTCCCATGTAAATTCCGGCATCTTTTCCAGCACCCGCGGTAATTCGGCACCCAGTATGTTCACCATCACCACCGGCGTCATTAACCGGGTATTGCCTAGTGGCAAACCGCAAACAGCACGAATAAACTGTTCAAACTGAGATGTATAACAGGCATCCCAGGTATAGTGTCCTGAATTGTGGGGCCGGGGGGCGATTTCGTTCACCAGCAGCCCTTCGGAGGTCACAAAAAACTCTACCGCCAGTAAACCCACAACCTCAAATCTGGCGGCAATTCCTTCCGTCAAAGCTATAGCTTCCTGCTCCACCTGGGCCGAGACCCGGGCCGGCACTACCGACATATTAAGGATATTTTCCCGGTGAATATTTTCCGCCACGGGAAACGCCGCCATCGCCCCGTTTTCCTTCCTGGCCACAATAACGGAAACCTCGTGGGTAAAAGCAATCTTCTTTTCCAACACCCATTCCCGGCGGGCTGATGACAGCATTTTCCCGGCAGTTATCAAGTCTCCGGCATCATTGAGCACCATTTGTCCTTTGCCGTCATACCCACCCCGGGCCGTTTTCAACACACAGGGGTATCCCAGTTCTGCTATCCCCTGTCCCAATTCCGCTATATTACCGACAATTCGGAAAGGCGCTACCGGGAAACCCGCTTTTTGCAATTCCGTTTTTTCTGCGGTGCGATTTTGCGCAATGCCCAAAATCCGGCTTTTTTGCGGCAAATTATATTTTTTCTCCAATTCCTCTACAATTTGTATATCAATATTTTCAAACTCATATATCAGTACATCCGACCGCTCCGCCAGACTGATCGCCGCCGCCAGATCATCTAACGGAGCCACAATCCGGTCATCGGCCACCTGACCGCAGGGCGAATCCGGGGCGGGGTCCAGACAGACAACATCGTAGCCCATTTTTTTGGCTTCAATAGCCGTCATGCGCCCCAACTGGCCGCCGCCCAGGATTCCGACGGTAGCTCCCGGGAGAACTATTTTCGCCGGCATCTTAAGACCACTCCTCAGTTTCCAGCACCTGCCGGGCCGCGTTATCCCGGCGGGCCTGCAGCCGCCGGCCAAGTTCCTCATCATGCAAGGCCAGGATTTGAGCCGCCAGCAGAGCGGCATTTTTCGCCCCGGCAGCACCAATAGCTACGGTAGCCACCGGCACTCCGGCCGGCATTTGCACTATTGACAGCAAGGCATCTATGCCCTGCAGCTGTGTAGCCGGTACCGGCACACCAATAACGGGCAGCAACGTCTTGGCCGCCACCATGCCGGGCAGATGGGCAGCCCCCCCGGCGCCTGCTATAATAACTTTAATTGCCCGTTCACGGGCATCTTCAGCAAATCTGAACAGCCAATCCGGTGTCCGGTGCGCAGAAACAATTTTCTTTTCGTAGGGAACCGCCAACTCTTCCAGTATCAGGCATGTTTCCTGCATTACCGGCCAGTCGGACCGACTGCCCATGATAACCGAAACAATTGCTTGCATTACCCAACCTCCTTTGTATTTTGAAATCATGCCTCATTGTAGATAAACAAAGAGATAAACAAAAAATCCAACACCGAATGCCGTCAAAGCATCGGTGTTGGATTGCATTTTAACTGATAGAGTCTACCCTTTTAAATGTCTTCCAACTCATATTAAATTATTCGTCTATATCACGTTCCGTTACAAAAATAAAAACCCGTTCACCTGTTTTGGTACTAATGTCCGTATGCAGGCTAATTACTTTAGCCTTAGTTACGGTAGTAATAATTTCTTCCAGTTCGGAACGCCCCTGTTCAACCAATTGCTGACGCAACTTTTTGATCAGAGCCATGCCTTCTTTTTCTTGGGCCAGGCGCTGTTCAGCTTGTGATAGGATACCCCGGAGAGTTACGATGACCATATTCCGGAGAATATCCGTCTTGGCCTCCGTGGGTCCACGGCCTTTATAATCCTTTTCCCACTGAATCATCAACTTCGTTATTTCATCTTCTTTTTGGCCTTTGGAATAAACCACACCCATACCCCTTGTGCTACTTAATTAAATCATGCAACAGTGATTAAATTATAAGGCATTCAAAGAAAAAATACAATATATAAAAAATCGAAATATACGATTTTTTCTTAAAAAGGCTTTCTTGTAATAACTGGCCGGGAACAAAAATATTGTTTTTTTCGTCTATAATTGCAAAAGTAAAGGAGTGGTATAGCCGATGAAAAAATTCCTGCCCCTCATATTAGCATGCGCTTTGACCTTCGCCCTGGCTTCTCCGTTTCTGACAGCCCCACCGGGTAAAGCCGAAGCCGGTATCAAAGTATTCCTGGAAGATAAGCTGCTGGTTTTTGATGTGCCGCCGCAGCTTATCAACGGCCGGGTAATGGTGCCGATGCGGGGTATTTTTACCGCCCTGCAGGCAGACATCAAATGGGATGCTGCCAAGCGGGCCGTCACAGCGACCAAGGGAAATACTCAATTTCTGTTAACTATTGACCGCAAGACGGCAGCCAAAAACGGCCGGGAACTGACTTTAGACGCTGCCCCCACTATCATTAACGGCCGCACCATGGTTCCGCTGCGCTTCGTTGGCGAGGCCCTGGGTCTGACCGTGGACTGGCAGGCCAAATCCCAAACCGTATTCATCAAAAAACTGGCCGTAAACCTTCCCCTGGTCGGTTCTGAGGAAAATTTAAGAAATGTCCTGGCTAAAGCGGTAAATTTCGATAACTTACAATACCGGCATGCCCTCAAATCGGCACCCGCCACCACCGGCGCATTGCCTTCCGTGGCGGAAAATTCGGCCTCGGCCGCAGATCAAACAGCAAAAGAATATTCCACCACCAATGTGCAGGTCCTGGGGGTGGATGAAGCGGATATTGTGAAAACTGACGGGAATTATATTTATCAGGTCAACAACCGGCGCGTAATGGTGACTAAAGCCTCCCCGCCGGCCGAGATGAAAAACGTCAGCATGCTGGACTTCAATAAAGAAAAGTTTGTTCCCCAGGAAATGTATGTAGACGCAAAGCATCTGGTAATTATCGGCTCTTCCTACGAGGATGTGCCGGTGATGCTGCCGCAGCCGGCAGAGCCGGTGAGCCCGAAAATCTACCCGCCGCCTTTTTTCACCCGGAGCACGGTTAAGGCGATTATTTATGACCTGAGCGATAAGGCCAACCTAAAACGGCTGCGGGACGTGGAACTGGAAGGGAATTATGTCTCTTCCCGCAAAATCGGTAATAACCTGTATTTTGTAGCTAATAAAAATATTGATTACTATATCATGCAGCAGCCAAAAGCCGTTCTATCACCTGCCTACCGGGATTCCGCCGGCACCGGCAAATTTACCGCCATTAGCTTTGACAATATCCGTTATTTCCCGGATTCCGTGGCCCCCAACTACCTGCTTGTTGCCGGCATAAATCTTGACCGTGCGGATGCTGCGGCGGATATTTCCACCTACCTGGGTGCCGGACAGAACATTTATGCTTCCGCGCAGAATTTGTATGTGGCGGTAACCCGGTATGCAGCAGCTGACGAGACAGCCAACAATCCGGCGGCAATAATGCCCCGGCCGGCAGGCCAAAACAATACCCAGGTATACAAATTTGCGCTGAATCAGGGCAAAGTTGACTACCAGGGCAAAGGTGAGGTGCCGGGCATAATTTTAAACCAGTTTTCCATGGATGAACATAAAGGTTATTTCCGCATTGCCACAACCAAAGGCGAGGTCTGGCGGAATGATGAAAACACATCCCGGAATAATGTTTATATCCTGGACAATAATTTAAAAACGGCGGGCAAAATTGAAGACATTGCGCCCGGTGAGAAAATTTATTCCGTCCGTTTTATGGGCGACCGGGGCTATATGGTTACCTTTAAAACCGTGGACCCGCTTTTTGTCATTGATTTAAAAGACCCGCAAGCGCCCAAAATCCTCGGCGCCCTCAAGATTCCGGGCTACAGTGATTACCTCCACCCGTACGATGAAAACCACATCATCGGTTTTGGTAAAGACACGGTGGAAATGACGCCAAAAAATCCGGGCGACAGGGATGCAGGACCCGTGGCTTTTTACCAGGGAATGAAAATAGCTGTTTTTGATGTGAGTGATGTGCATAACCCCAAAGAAAAATTCACTGAAAAAATCGGCGACCGGGGTACCGACTCCGAACTGTTGCGGAACCACAAAGCCCTGCTGTTTGCCAAAGATAAAAACCTGCTGGCCTTCCCGGTTACGGTAATGGAAGTAAAAAACAAATCCGCTGCAGATAATATCCCCGCTTACGGCGAGTTCACCTTCCAGGGCGCATATATCTATAATCTTGACCTGGTCAAGGGCTTTAGCCTGAAAGGCAAAATTACTCATTTAACGGCCGAGGATTACAAAAAAGCCGGTACCTACTGGCCGGGAAGCGACAAGAACGTAGAAAGGATCATTTATATCGGCGATACCCTTTATACCTTGTCGCAAACTAAAATTAAAGCCCACCAACTGCCAGACCTGAAAGAGACCGGCAGCCTGCAAATTTAGAATCCCGCTGCCGGCTGAGCGACATTGGGGTTAAGCAATACTTCTTCCCCTACTTTTAGCCCGCCGGTTATTTCAATGAATTCGTCACCCTCCAGTCCCAGTTTAACCTCCCTGGGCACTGCCGCCGGCGACGCAGCTCCCGGCCCGCCTTGCGGCGCACTGCCTTGCTGATTCGCGCTTTGCGGGTCCGCGCTTTGCGGGTCCGCCTGTTTACTGCCCGGCGGCGTCGTTTCCAGTTTACCGGTGACCATGACCGTACCCTTCCGGCCTTCAATGTTCACCGCCGTGAGCGGCAGTCGCATCACACCGTTTTTCTTTGCCACCTGAATATCCACATCCCCGGTCATGCCGACTCTTAGCGGACCGGGGTCTTTTATTTTAACTTTGGTTTCAAAAACCACTGCGCTCCCTTCGGTTTTTCCCTGCCGGGCAATTTCGGTTATCACCCCCGGGAAAAGACGCTCCCCGAAGGCATTGGCATAAACTGCCGCCTCCTGACCCATCCGCAGGTAGGGTATATCCGCTTCTTCCACTTTGGCCACTAACTCCAGGCCCTGTACCCCGGAAATAACCACCGCCGGTTTATCCATAGGGGGCTCCTGCCCTTTAACTACATTTACTTCGCTGACTATTCCGTCCTGAGTGGCGTAAACCCGATACCGGGACAACGCCTTTAGCTTTATTTCCCTGGCCAGCTCGGCCTGGCGCAAAGCCAACCGGCGGTCTGACAGGGCCAGCTTGCCATCTGTAATGTCCAGCCGCGCCAGCAGAGCGTTTTTATTGACATTATCCCCTTCCCGGACGTCAATTTTTATGACCCGCCCGGTAGCCCCGGCTTTAACCTTGATTACTTCAGCTTCCCGGATTTCACCCCAATCAAGAGCCGGTATATTGGAACCGTCGCCCGGCAGCACCTCAAGGGAAGCGCTCTTCCCCGGCAGTACCGCGCCAGGGTTGGCAAAACGCACCGTAACATTATGTACCAAGCCACCGCCTCGGTCAGGCTTCCCCTGCTTATCCACCCGGGTTACCCGGCCATCCAGGAAACCCCAGTTTTCCTGCGGAAAAACCTTGGCCTTTTGCCCTACTTCTATCCGCTTAATATCCATGGGGCCAAAGGGGGCAACTACCTCCAGGACAGACGGGTCAGACACCTCCGCTACCTGAGTACTGTCCTCCACCTTGTCCCCTTCCTTTATCAGCACTTTAACCACTTTCCCGGTGACAGGCGACCGGACAATCTCCGAATCGGCGGCGGCAAGCGCCTTGGCCAGCTCGCCGGCCTTCATTTGATAACTTAATTCCTCCTGTTCCAGGGCCAGTTTACTATCCCCTGCATCCATGGCAAAAAGTAAATCCCCGGCTTTTACCGTATCTCCTTCCTTGACGGCCACCTCGGTTACCCCGGCCTTCACCTCTGCTTTCACTTCTTCCCGCCTGGCCTCGGCAATTACCCCTTTAGCAAAAACCACTTTTTCCACCAGGCCTTTTTCAACTTTTACTGTAGGCATGGGCGCCATTGCAGGCTGAGCCGGTGACCCCAGAAACTTTCGCACGGCAAACCCGCCGGCTAATAAAACCGCCAAAATTACACCGCCAATAATCAATTTCTTTTTCATTTGTACCTCCGGAAAAAATATTTGGCTTCCTGCTACTATATATAAAAACCCATTATTCCTGTCTAATTATTCCTGTCTGATAGCATTTAACGGACTTAATCTGGCCGCCCGCAACGCCGGGTAGATGCCGGCCAGCACGCCTACAACAGTGGCAAAAGCGAGGGCAAACAAAACCAGCCACAGAGGTATCACCGCAATATTTCCGATGGGTTCCCCCGGAGGCGCCTGCTGCATGGCAAAGCGCAGAAAAATCATATTAACAATACCCGCAATCCCATAGGATATGGCAATACCGCTAACCCCGCCGAAAAAGCCGATTGTCCCCGCTTCCAGGAGAAACAGATTGCGCACATTGGGGATGGTGGCTCCCAAAACCTTCATAATGCCAATTTCCCTGGTTCGTTCCAAAATAGACATAACCATGGTATTGATAATGCCGATGGTGGCCACCAACAGGGAAACTGCACCAATGCCGCCAAAAATTAATTGCAGAATCATAAAGGCTTTATTAATCTCTTTTAACTGGGTAATGGGTGATTGCGGATTAAAACCCATCTGCCTGATTTGCTCAACCACCTTTTCCACCTGCTGCCGGTCCGGCACCTTGACTACCAGGTTATCATAAACGTTTTCCCGACCCCTGCCACCGGCATTGCCACCCGGCGCACCGGCAGAGCCGGCCCATTTGTTCATTTCCTTTACCATTTCCATAGGCAGGTGCATTATCGCCCCTCCCCAGGTGGCCTGCCCCTGGTCCAGCACGCCTACTATCCTGACCTGATATTCCCTGGTTTCCATGGAGGAGCCGCTAGACATCGGCTTACTAAGTCTGATTACCGCACTTTTGCCGACCAGCACCGGCCGTGCTGCAGGGTTGCCGGATCCGGGCGCCGGTGGGGGTATAAACTCCGAATCCTTGTTTTTGCGGCTTTTTTTCTTTTTCTCGCCCATAAAATCCGGGAAATTGTAAGAAATCACGGCCTCATTACGGGCGCCGCCCAGGTACTTGCCCTGGGCCATTTGATATTCAAAGTTGCGGGCTTCTTTGGTGTCCAAGCCAATCACCTGAACCCCCTGGCCTACTTTGCGGCCAATTTCCACTTCTGCTGTTCCGCTGCTAGACTGTTTGGACATTACCGCCGTAACACCGGGAATCTGTTTTATGCCGGCTATGATCCGGTCATCCAAATTGAGCTGATTATTTGCTTTATATCCCGGATAAACTTCTATTTCCGTAAGCTTGCCAAACCTGCCGACGCTTTTCACCGCGTTTTCTTTTAAACCGATTGCCAGTGACATCATCGCCACAATGGCCGCGGTGCCGATAGTTACACCAATAGCGGTTAAAATTGTCCGTCCTTTGCGCCGCCTGAGGTTGCGGGTAACAATTTTTAGGGTATCACCAAACCGCATCTGCTGTTCAACCCCCCTCTGCGCCGGGCTGCTTATTACTCGTGCCTGGCTGCTCATTACTCGCTCCCGCTAGTGCCGTTTCCCGTTCAATCAGGCCGTCCTTCAAGAAAATGACCCGGCTGGCGCGCCCGGCCACCGCCCCGTCATGGGTTACCACCACGAAGGTCTGGCCCTGTTCCCGGTTCATCTTTAGCATCAGCTCAATAATCTCCTCTTCGGTACGGCTGTCCAGGTTGCCTGTGGGCTCATCGGCCAGCACAATCTGCGGCCGGTTCACCAAGGCCCGGGCGATGCTGACCCGCTGCTGCTGACCGCCGCTAAGTTCATTCGGTTTGTGGTCCATCCGATCGGTCAGACCCACTATCGCTAAAGCCTCCCGCGCCATCTCCTGGCGCCGGGCAGGCGGAACCTCGGCAAAAATCAGGGGTAGTTCTACATTTTCCAAGGCGGTCAGGTCATGTAGCAAATTATAGGACTGAAAAATAAATCCCAGTTTCTGCCGCCGGAAAAGGCTTAGCTCATTTTCACTCATGCCTGTAATCTCTTGACCGGAACAATATATTTTGCCCTCACTAGGCTTAACCAGACCGCCAATAAGATTCAGCAAAGTGGATTTGCCGGAACCGGAAGAACCGCACAGGGCGATAAATTCCCCTTGCCGAATGGTCAGGTTGATGCCGAACAAGACCGGCACTTCTATTTTCCCCAGGTTGAAAGCATGCTTTAAATCCTTTGTCACTATAACCTCATCCATGTTTTCTGCTCCTCCGGCCATCTCCGCAGACGGCCCCAATTAAAGGCTTCCACAACATACATTATCAGACTTACCAATACAATACTGGCCAAAGCGTCCATGACCACATGCTGTTTTAAAAACAGCGTAGACAATATGATCAAAATTACTGTGATTTTTGCCCCAAAGGCAAGCTTGCGGTTAATGTCCGCCAGCTTATAACAGCCCAGCAGCACCGCAAACGCGGTGGTCACATGGCCGCTGGGAAAACAGTTATAGGGTTTATCAACAGCGTAAAGCAGCCTTACCGCCCCGCTCCAAAAATCCGCGCCGGCCACCTCCGGCCTGGGCACGGTGGTCTGAAAAACGCTGTAAATCAAGTAGTTAACCAGCAAGCTGATGTTAATAGTTATCAGGACATTAAAGTATACTTTTCTGTCCCGGACAAAGAAATAGACCATCATCACCAGCACAAAAGGCGCCCAGAGCATGTAAGGAACAATGAAATATTTGTTAAAGGGAATAAGTCTGTCCAGGTCGGTGACCAGGCTGTAAACAATGCCACGGTCGGCGTTGAGTACCCTGTAGACCAAATGCAGCAGTGGCAGGGTAAGCATATAACTGAAATGACGCAAGTCGTGCAGCCTTTGTTGCCAGCTTTGGTTCAATTTTTGATTCAATCCGCCGTTCCTCCTCCCAAACCCCGTCCGTTAATCATTACAGATAACCTGTCCCTGTAGATGCCGCCGGTTTCATCATTTTTTGAAATCCTTTTATTCTTTATGACGTAATTGATCACCGATGTGCTTCAAAACTCCAAACTTTTTTTACCATTATTAAAGCTAAATATCCTAAAACTGCGCCAAAGGTATTTAACAAAATATCATCTATATCATTGCACGCAATCTTCTTCATAAGCACCTCCTGTTTTCACCGCCTTTTGAAGAAAAAGGATAAATAAACATACCCGGCGATAAAAACGCCCAGAAAGATCCCGGGAACCAGTGGCGCTGCCGGTTCGGAAAAAACACCGGCGACAGCGGTGACGATAGTCGCCGCAATTAATGCCAGGATAGCTTTGACAACTACCCGGTAACCGCCGAAGATGGAAATTTCGCCGTTTCGTTCGAGAGGATTGCTTTCAAAAAGCCGGGTCGCCAGCAGAAAGAAAATCAGGGCTGCCAAGAACAGCACCGGGATGTCCCAGGTGAACACCGCCTCCCCCGCCCGGCGACGGGCTTCGATATCCAGGTAATAAAAAGGCAAAAAGTACTGCTCCCCACGCTTGATCAAATCAATAAGCCGATCCCCCATTGGCCTGCCGCTGGCAATAAACACGATAGCACCAACCGCATTAACCAATATACTGCCGATAATTTTAGGGATAAAAAAGAGCACATAGTTTCCGACAAACGCCGCCCACCAGTTTCCAGTAATAACAGCAGCAAAAACCCCCATACTGAAATGAACCAGCAGCACCGCCGTGGCCAGGGCGAACCATTGGGCCGCCATGCCAACGGTATACTTAGCCGGGAATGCCAGCGCCGCGCCGGCTACAAAAAGGAAATTCACCAGCAAAATCCCGATTATAGCCCCGGCCCCTACGAAATACTTGGCTGCTATAATGTCGCGCCGGCTTACAGGGGCGGCCGCCAAAAAGACGATAGTGTTATTCGCCCGTTCCCCGGCAATTAACTGAATACCTAATAACATCGCGATGAGAGACCCCAAAGCAGTAATGGAGTGAGTGTTTTGAGTAAACATGCGGGCGATTTCCAACGACCAGGCATCCATAACCCTTGGCCCGCCACCCTGTACCGGAAATACAATTTGCCCGGCCCAATAAAACAGAGTCTGAAAAAGCGGCTGCATACTCATCACAATAAAGGCTGCACCAAATAGCCACCGGTACTGCCGCCATTCTTTCCATATCAGGGCTCGATTTAAAGTTAGCATTATGTTCAATCCCCTTTTTACTTAAACCCAAGTTTGCGCTGCAGCCTGAAAAATAGCAAAATGACAAAATAACCAGTACAAAAAATGCCGATAAACAGTGCAATAAGGGCCGGCACGCCGGGCCTGTAGACTTCAAAAACTGCCCTCATCCCTACAGTTGCCGCGATAAAGGACAGCACCACATTGGCCAAGGTCCTGATATCACCGAACAAAAATACCTGACCGTTTTTCTCCAGCGGGTTTATTTCAAATACCGGAACTGACAAAAGATAAAACCCCAGGAAAACAGCGAGCATAGCCAAGGCCTCCGGGCCGTACATTGTCTGCCAGGGGTTGGAGATAAATCCAAAGCCGCTCCCCGGCAGGTAATAAGGCAGGGTAAAATGGTCGGCAATATTGGATACGGTGTCATGGACCGCGCCACCCTCGTCAAACATAAAAGATTGTGCAATTAAAACCACCAACCCCGCCATCAGCTGCGGGCTGAAAATCAGGCCAAAGGCGCCAATGCCAGCCGCAATCCCGGTCCCGGTAACAGTGGCCATAAAAAAACTTAAACTGTAAACGGCCAATAATGCAGTCGTGACCAGGATAAACCATTTTCCCGCCAGCGTGGGGGTATACTTAGCCGGCAGCATCCACGCTGCCCCGGCAATATAAATATAGTTGATCAACATAATAGCTGTAATAACTCCGGCGCCGACAAAGAATTTGGCCCTGATAATCTCCCGCCTGCTCACCGGAGTGGCCACCAAAAAGTCCAGCGTGTTATGATTGCGCTCCTGGCTGACCAGCAGCACCCCAATGCCAATGGCGGCGTAAAACCCAAGGTTTGATAAGGCGGAAGCGCTTACGCCGCTGAACATATTGGATATTTCCAGGGACCAGCCCGCCATATCTCTTCCCCTGTAAATCGACGGCCTGACCAGCATATCAATCCAATATAGTACCGGCATGAGCATTGTCTGCACACTCATCAGCATCATAGCCGTCCCGAAGTACCACCGGTTAAGCCGCCATTCCTTCCACAGCAGGGTTCTATTCAAGGACAACGGGTTCATGAGCGTACCCCTCCTTTCCCATGGTATGGAGGAACAGCTCTTCTAAGTCAACGTCGGCAATTTCAATATATGAAGGATTAAACGCCTTTACTTTCTCAAAAATATCGTTAAAACGGTCCCCTACAATAATGGAATAAACCCTGCCCTGGGCTTCCACCTTAAGTACCTCAGGCAGTTTCCTGATTTCCTCCGGCAGTCCTGCCGGGAACACCGCCTGGATCTTCCTGGTATTGGCTTTAATGTCTTCCATGGACTTGTTCATTAGCAATTTCCCGCTCATGATTACTGCCACCCGGTCGGCTACCCGCTCCAGGTCATGCAGGTTATGGGTGGAGAAAAACACCGTGGTATCCCCGGCAGCCGCTTCCTGCATAACTAACTGCATGAAATGGTGTCTGGCCACCGGGTCCAGGCCGCTGGTGGGCTCATCCAAAATCAGCACCCTGGGCCGCACGGACAAGGCAATAATCAATGCCAACTGCGTTTTCATCCCTTTAGAGAGCAAACGTACCCGCTTCCCGGCAGGCAGCGCAAAGGTTTTCAACAAAGCCTGACATCTATTCCAATCCCAGAAAGGATACAGTTTGGCACAAAACTGCAATATCTCCTCGACCCGGAAAAAGGGATACATATTTTGTATATCCGCCACATAGCCGACCTGCTGCCGGACAGCGCCGGTGGGTTCGGTGATTTCTTTGCCCAGGATAAAGCCGGTGCCAGAGGTGGGCCTCAAAATGCCCATTAACATCCTGATGACCGTGCTTTTGCCGGCCCCGTTAGGACCCATCAGGCCAAAGACGCTGCCCTCCGGCACCGCCAAATCCAGCCGGTCCACTGCCCGGTAACCGTCAAAATCTTTGGTTAAAGCTTTTGTCTCTATCGCCAACTGCACCATCTATTTCCCCCCCCGTTCACGGTACCAGGCCCGTACTGTCTCTTCCACCAAGGTCAGCATGTCTTTTTCATCAAGCTGCATATAATAGGCTTCCACCAGAATCTTTTCCAGCATCCCTTTAATCATTTGTTTCTTTTCCTCCAGGTTAACCATTTGTTCCCGGGCGGCAACAAAAGTCCCCCGCCCCCGGAGAGTCTCGATGATCCCCTCCCGCTCCATCTCCTGATAGGCCTTGGCAATGGTATTGGGGTTGATGGTGATCAAAGCGGCCAGTTCCCGCACCGAAGGCAGCTTATCGCCGGCAGCCAGCACCCCCTTGGCCACCGCCTCTTTAACACTGTTCACCAACTGCTGGTATATGGGAACACTTGACCTCTGGTCAACTCTAAACCACACGCCGCTCACCCCTTTCCACTGTGTCACGGTGCATTATTTGTACTATGTGTACTATATTGTATGGTACACTTTAATATTACACTTAGATGCAAATTATTGTCAAGAGTAAATTCTCTTTTGGGATTGAATTTTTCAAAAAAAAACCACAGAGGGCACAGAGAACACAGAGAAAATCAAAAAAATAATATTCTCTGTGTTTTCCACATACTCTGATGGTCTGTGTCTGCTAGCTTTTTATAGCCCTTTTGCCTTTATTAACTCCGTCGCCAACATTTTTTGCCGCTGCAAAAAGTGTTCTTTTATTTCTTCCCAGGAAACCTCCCGGAACATCTTTGGCATTGCCTCCTTTTCGGCATCGGTAAAGTATCTGAGGGCTTTCAATAATACCAAAGGTTGGTAAGTCTTAACCGGATATTTTTGCGGATATAACCTTAACATTTCTTCAAAATTTACCTGTTCTTTGTCTAAAAAATATAAGTCCACAAAATCTTTTCTTGTTCCCCTTTGCACCAGGGCAACCAATTTCATTAGAGCTATATCCCGTAATCCCGCCAATTGCACATTCTTATAAACTTGGCCTGTTCCCAATAAAGGATAGGGATAATACAGAAAGCTCACTTTTACATCCCCAATTAGGCCGTGAATTGTACCGGGTTCCTGGCCGGTTAAGACAAAACCTTCAAGATCGGCCAATTTCCCGGCAAGCTGAAAAGGGTCAAATTCCTGTTTTGCAAAAAAATCCAGGTCTTCCGACCAGCGGTGGCCTAAGTATAGAGCCAGCGCCGTCCCTCCGGCCAAATAATAATTTTGCAGCAAAGATTTTTTAACTAACTCTTCAAGAACGGAATGTCGCTCCGCTGACATGATACTTTCAAACAAGTAACTTCCTCCTCAGGTATACCTAAGATATTCTGCCACAGAAGGGCTGTCCGCCTGGATAGCTGCCTGCTGTTCCTGACCACGTTGGCTAATTGTTCGGTTGAGTAAAAACGGTATACCCAACGGACAGCTTCCAGGTCCCCATATTCCAGGATGCGTTCGATGATTTGAAACCATTGAACCTTTTCGTCCAAGGCTTTGGCGTCATATTCCCAGAAGAACTTATGCAAAGCTTCCGGCAGCACGGTATATCACCATCCATTCATTAATATTGTACCACATTTTGGCTGCTTAAGCCGCAAAGATATTAGTAGGTATTTGTCACAATTTGCGATTCACTAAGCCTGCCACCAGCCTTTGGAGCCTGCGTTTTAGTTTAAGCATAAACTTTTCCGGCGACCCTGGCTCCTGACCGGGATTTTCCAGCAGCTCGGCAAATTCCACTCCCGGACCGGCGTTTTTAATCTTTTGGCAATGGGTACACTGACTAATGTGTTCTTCCACATACTGTTTAGTCTCATCACTCAATTCTCCGTCCAGGTACAAGGGCCACAGATCCTGAATCACTATGCAGTCTCTCATAGGTCTCCCCCTAACCGGCAGTATTCTTCCTGAAACTTTTGCTTTGCCCAGTATAACAAAACCCGCACAGAGGCTGTTGTTTTCCCCATTATTGCAGCAATTTCAGTAGCTCAACTGCTCAACTTCTTTGAGCAAGATTACTGTCCGGTACTGTTCCGGCAAAGTCTGGAGATTACCTCGCCTGTAAGTCACTCATTTGTATAGTAACAAAAAACCCGAAAATGTTACACAAATATGCAAAAAGATGGCTCCCGTTAAGCCGGAAAACCACCTTTTTATTATCGTGTACTACTTTTTGATATTCATTTCCCACGGCCCCTGCTTAATTACCAACGGTTCCTTTAAACGCAATTCAACTGACCGCCGGTAAGGGGCGACATCAAACTCAAGGGTTCTCAAAGCCCCGGTTTTTTCGTCCATTTCACCGCCCCAGCTTTGTTTGTCAAGGCTAAAACCGCGCAATGATGCTTTTGCTTTTTCGTCATAATGCACATTAACATGGACCCGAACTCTGTCCTTGTCGACCCTCTCAATTTTTTCAAAATCGACGGGGAATCCCGCCAGTTTTACGGTTTTATTTATCCTGGCAGTCCCTCGGTCCGGGATTTCAATTTTCATCGTCTCCTGCTCATCATAATATACAAGCCCCACATACGGAATTGAGAGAATGAAATCCTGTGTTGCGGCTGTTCCGGTGTCAAAATAGAATTCTGCCAGGGGTATTGTAAAACCACTGTCTTTGAAAACCGGATAGTTCCTGCCATTTTTGTCCTTCAGAGTTATTCCAGCAGAACCGTAGCCTAAACCGTAATAATCTATTCTCGCACCTTCGATGGGCGGCGATACCAGGTTAATTTTTGTTTGATTGTTTTCCTCAGCAGCTATCGCAGTGATGCTGATACCGTTTACATTAGCCGTTGGGCCCATTTCCGCATAACTACTGTAGGATTTGGCTTTTTCAAGCGCAAGGGAGAAAACTATGGTTTCCTCTCCGGCAAACACAAGCTCAAGGTCTTCAGTATCCCTGACACGGCCGTTATAATAGAATGTCCCGTCCCATTTAGTTCCATATGAGCTGCCGCCCCTAAACTCGAGTTTTAACTGCTGCCCTTCCTTGTTTCTGAAATAAACGCTGCTGTCTTTAAAATGGATGAAGCTGGCGGTGATATTAACTAAAGCCCGGTTCTCCTCAATGACCACGCCTTCTATTTTCATAAACGCTTTGCCCGCCTTTCTCTCAACGGGACTGCGCAAAACATACCGTTCCATCTGCTTTTCTTTATCTTCAACGACAATGTTCATCCCCGGAATATACTGCAACGCCCTTTGCAGTTTCGCCCACACGGTGCCGGGACCGACAGCGACCGTGCCGAATAGCGCTACCAGCAGTGAAGCCGCCAGGGCAAGGCTCAGGTTCCTTTTAAACCTGCTTTTCACCGGCCGGATACCTATTTTCTGAAAGGTTTTGTTTTTAATCCTTCCCTTTGCTTCCTCACTGCTCACCGTATCCGTATCCACCAGCCCTTCCACCAATATTCCGGCAAAATCTTCCGCCTGTATTTGGTCTATTAAATCAAAAACCTCTTTTTCCTCATGGCTGTTCATCCGAGACCCTCCTTCCCTTCTTGCTGCAATAGTGGCTTTAAGGCATTCCTGATCCGCCAAAGCCGGGTATCCACCGCTTTTCTGGTTAAACCGAAGTATTGTGCGATATCTTCGATGTTTTCATAAAGGAAATACCTTTTGGCAAAAATCTGCCTGTCCATATCTTCCAGAGAATTAATAGCAGTGGCAATTTGCCGCTGCTCTTCCCCGGAAATAACCTTTTCTTCCACAATGCTGCCTGTCGCTCCTATGTTTCCCGGCGCTTCCACGGCCTCTGTACCCGGTTCATGGACGGATTGACAGATGACGGCTTTGTCCCGGCTAAGCCTACGCCTGTAATCCAGGGCCTTATATTTGGCCAATATCAACAGCCACGTCTTCAGGCTCCCCTTTTGCGCATCGTACTGCCACGCATTCTCCCAGGCAGCAACATAAACGTCGCTGACACACTCCTCAATATCCTCTTTACTGCCAATGCCGGTCAATACCCGGTAAACCAAACCGTATACGCCGGAACCATATGTGTCCATCAAATATTCAAGAGCCGCCGGGTTCTTGCGCTGTAGTTGCTTTATGACATTATCTGCGGTGATTTTCACCCCGTGCCCTCCTTTCATGCTCTTCACTTATTACTACGCATGAAAATTATCAAATCTCTCGGAAGTATCGAAAAAAAATAAGCTTGTCCGATAGGCGCATTTTTGAAAAGGTTCAAAAAAGCCCAGAAGAACACAGAGAAGCATATAAAAATTCTCCGTGTTCTCTTGGTATTATGGAGCTACTTTAATACCCCTTATGCATTTCCTCCATAGACGCCATGTCGTACCCTTTGAAAGCATGAGCATGCCCGTCATCGCAGGAAGTCCGAAAACATACCGGATGAACGTGGAACCCTCCGGGCAAATCCATATTCGGCCCCGAGTGTACACAATAGCGGTGGTAATGACCATCTTTAAAGCCTGTCAACCCCTGAACAACATGTATATGCTGACCGTTAGGAAGATACATGGCGGGGCTGCTTACCCCGGCAAAGATATGGGCATGATTGTCAGCGCAGGTGGTAACCCCTTCGTACTGGTGTACATGCTTGTATTGGTGATTTTTCATGATAACGCCTCCCTATGATATGTTAATTTATCATATGCAGGTGAAATCCCAACAGTTCTCCACATTTTTCCGCTAATACTTCCCGTTATTCCGATAAATACTATTTCCTATAAACATATAAAATTCAGTCCGCAAGGGAGGTGAAGCAATGTATCATCAGTCAATTCAGCAATTGCAGTCTCAGATTAGCCAGTTTCAACAAAATCTTGCCCACATGAGCCAGCTTTGCAGCCAACTGGCCCAGTCCGAGCGTACCAACTCCAGCCAATTGGCCCAGCTGGCCCAAACCGAATCCGGTGCCATGCAGCAACTGCAAAGACTGCAGCAAGCCGAACAGAATGCTACCCAAAAACTGCAGCAATTGAGCCAGATAGCTAACCAATTGAACCAGCAAGTGCAGCAGATGGGTTCCCTGGTATCTCAGTTTGCCGGCAGCATCAGCCAAGCCGGTACACAGTTCCAAACCGGTCAATACAGCCAGCCGGGACAAATGGGACAGCAGTATCAAATTGGCAACCAGTGGGCACAGCGCAACATTCCCACCCAGCAATTCGGAGCAATGGGACAATTCGGTGGCGGCGGTTATTGGGAGCAATAGTTCAGCTTAAACGGGGGCTTTGATAAACCCCCGTTTTCCATTGCCTCAGGCCTACGGCGTGGCGCACCGTATACACGCGCCGCACCTGCAATTGTAACACCTCTGACCATATGTTATAATATCAAAGAATGACATAATAATTCATATTGCGGAGGAAAAACATGGTTTCATTAAAACAACGGTCCCTGACTGATAAATGTGTTTTGACCTTGTTTGCACTGTTGATGCTTTATCCGGCCGTCGATTACATATTGCGCAATATACTGCCCATCCCCCTGCTGGGATCTTTCTGGGATGAACTGACCCTTTTATCCCTCCTCACCCTGGCCGGTCTTAAAATGATTTTCAGCCCCCCGGAACGGACAAGCAAGGTCTCCGCGGCCATCAAAGTGCTGCTGCTGGCCGGACTCAGCTTTACCGTGCTCAACCTGAATGACTTGGGGACAAACCTGGAAGGCTACCGGGCCATGTTTCAATATATGCTGGCCTTTTTCGCCGGGTTTTACCTGGTGCGCAACAATGATGATACTAAATTATTATTGACTATTGCTGTGTTGCTGGGTACTGCGCTTGCCCTGCACGGCATCTGGCAATACATTGCCGGTGTGCCGATGCCTGCACGTTGGGTAAATGCCGGAGAAATTGTAAGGACCAGGGCTTTTTCCATCATTGGCAGCCCCAATCTGCTGGGCGGTCAGATGGCCTTTCTGGCGCCAATAGCCATAGGCTTTGCCGCCGCCGAAAAGACATGGCCAAAAAGGTTATTATGGCTCGCTGCCGCCGGCTTAATGGCTGTATGCCTGATTTTCACCGGCACCCGGGGAGCTTGGCTGGCTTTCGCCGGTGCCCTGGCCGTCATCGGCATTATTTATGACCGGCGTCTGCTAATTGCCGGGCTGGTGGTAATAGTCCTGGTTGCGTTTTTTGTCCCGGCTGTGAGCTCCCGCATTACTTCCCTGTTTTCCCCGGAATACCTGGAAAAAAGCGCCGGCAGCGGTCGCATCAAGAGATGGTTTGACGCTTACGACCAGATGCGCCTGGAGCCTCTGTTCGGTGCAGGCCTGGGCCATTACGGAGGGGCGGTGGCGGCCCGGACTTTCAGTATCCCGACAACAGATAACTACTATCTGAAAACCCTGGCCGAAACCGGCCTCCTGGGCCTCAGCCTTTTCCTTTGGCTGCTAGGCACCGCTCTACGCCAGGCGCATAAGGCCTGGCTGTCCCTGACCGACCCCCGCCGGCGTTACCTGGCGGCCGGGATATTTACCGGTCTGCTGGCCATCGTGCTGCATAACGCAGTAGAAAATGTTTTTGAAAGCCCTTATCTGAATACCTATTTCTGGCTGACCCTGGGCCTGCTGACCGCCATGCCATACAACGAACAACAGGCGGGAGGTGGCACCCATGAATAGACTGTTCAAATGCCCGCTCGGTATTATCAAGTTTTCGCTGCTGGCCTTATACTTATTTGTTTTTTACGAATTACTGGTCATTCCGGCTATCCTGGACTGGTCGGTTTACGGCATTATACTTGCCATAACGCTTACCGGGCTGCTCATCCGCTCCCTGCCGCCGGAACACCGGCGGACCCTTACAGTCCTGGGACTGGCTTTTCTGCTCAGCGCCAAAGCCCTGGACAACCTCTCATATTTGGCCTGGTACTGGCGGGCGGCGGGCACTCTTTTAATCTTCACCGTCCTGTTTGTGCTCAGCCGCATAGTGGGCAAGGTATCCTTGCGCCGGTTCATTACCGTTTTTCTGGTGGCCCTGGTGATCAACCTTTCCACCAACCCGGCGGAAATCCCGCTTTGGACGGAATTCAGCGTAAAATGGCGCAGTCCGGTTTTATATAAGCAGGAAGGGACGGTAGACTACTTCCCGCTGCAATTGGCCGATCTGAACAGAGACGGAAAAGCGGAAATCATAACCCAGGGCAACCTGGCCGCTGTCCGCCAAGAACGGGCGGGCATCGCCGATGCCGCAGAAAAGAACAAGTTTCTTAAACAGGAAGACAATTTTTATCTGGTCTTTGGCTGGAACGGCCAAACCTTTAACCAGTTAAGCCAAGACGCCTATTCGCCGGTTCGGCTGGTGGAATCCCTGCAGCCGGACTATGTTAATTTTCCTTACTATGGCGCCGACTGGTATCTTTCCCCCACCGGACTGGCGCAAAAACTCACCCCGCTGCTGGACCGGGAAAAACTGGTGGAACAGACCATGCGCATTGGTGACGCACCTTTTGCGGCGCTGGCCCTTGACCTTAAAAGTATCGAACAGCGAGCCAAAGACGAAAACCGACTGCTGACTGTGGTAATGCCGGAAGTCCGGCATAAACTGAAGCCGGGTCCCGCCCCCATAGCCAGCCTGAGCATGGATAAACCTTTTAAAGTCCGCGCTTATATAAAGGATGCCGAGCTTTCAGCCACTATAACAAATAATTTTATTTCAATACCTACCGAGGCTACAGCCATCCTTGGTGCCGGCCGCCTGATAAAAGGGGCCTCCGTACAGTTGGCAGTGCTGGGTGAAAAACTGCAAATATTTGATGTACCGGCAAAAGGTGATATTAAACCGCTAAACGAGCTGACCGCCGCCGAGATTCCTGATATCGGTACCGCGGAAGCCCTGTTAGCCGATATAAACGCCGACGGCGCGGATGAACTGCTCTTAAATACGGAACGCGCCAGGATACTTAAATTGGACCAAACCGGTCAATGGCAGGTGCTCTGGGCCAGCCGGGACGAGAGCTTCCGCTTTGAGGGCTTTGCGCCCCTGGGCAAAAAAGGCCGCCCCCATATAATTGCTTTATCCAGAAGTAATGTACGCCAAAACCTTACCCGCTATATGACAGGTTATGAGTATACTCCGGCCGGACTGGAACAAAAGTGGCGGGTTTTTGCCGGGCCGCTGATTAACCTGCGGGTGGCCGATGTTGACGGTGACCGGAACAACGAACTGGCCGCGTATCTATACAAAAAACATGTGATGCTGGTGATGAAAAAACACCGGCTGCCGGTATTGCCGGCCATTTACGGGCTGACAGCCGGTTTAATCCTGCTCGGTTTTACCCGTCAGCTGCGACAAGGCCGCCAAGGGGGTGAGCGCCATGCGTAATTTCCTGCAACGATGGCCGCTCCTGCTCTTGGTCATGGCGCTGACCGCTGCCAGCCTGCTGGGCGGCTGCACATATAAGTCCGGGCCAAAAACCCTGGCCCCCGAAAAAAAAGCGGCGGTCGCCAAGCCGATGCCGGATGCCCGCTCGGCACTGGATACCGCCATAAATAAAACTATCCGGGACGGACGCAAATTTTGGTTCCAGGGTTGGATTTCCTCCAAGATTCAGAAACGTAAAACCAACAGTATGTATAACGAAGGCACTTTTGACCGGGACCGGGGCTTTCTGATCAGGGCCAGCCTGCTGCAAAAGCAGTACAGTTACTATCGTTGGGAAGACCGGGTGTACGTATCCAAAGGCGAAATGTGGCGCCGCGCCGCCAATAATGAAATGCCGCCGGACCCCTTTAGCGGCTTCCGGCAACTGGCGGCAGTGGCGGACAGGGTGTACCAACTGCCTGATGAAAAGGTTTCCGGCAAACAGTGCCAGGTCCTGCAATTAGATCTGATGGGGCCGGAAATAGCCGCCCTGGCCCCGCCCAACGTAAATCTGCGCGGCCAAACAGCCGCGGCGCTGCCGGCCAAAGCAAAAATGCGGTACACGCTCTGGATTGGCAAGGAAGATAATTTCATTTACCAGTACAGAACACGGTTGACCATGCCTGTGCCGGGGGCCGGTGCGCTTACACAGGAAACCTTTTTCAAGTTTGTGGACTATAACAGTCCCAGTGTTAACCTGCCCAAACCGGAAAAAGTTGAGCGCTACCTGGTGCAGGACGAGGACTAAAGTAAAATGGCTTGTCAACATCGGTATTTCCGATGTTGACAAGCCATTACGCATTTTTACTGCAAAACCGCGAATTGATAGCCTTCTTTTTTCAGCATTGTTATTACTCCCGGCAGCGCTTTGACAGTATTGGCACCTTTTAAACCGTCATGCATGAGTACAATGATTTGTGCCGCATGGCGTTTTTTATCCAACTGCCGGCGCACATTGTCAGTAATCATGGCCGCACTTGGATAAGGGAAACGGGAATCAAAAGAATCGATATCCCAGCTCACCAATTGGTAGCCGCTAGCCGCCAGCAGGCTTTTCTGTTTTGCATTGTTTCGGAGCTTACCGCCCGGGTCGCGGATGACCCTGGGTTTCATGTAAACCGCCCGGAAAATAGCTTCCTCGTT
>CAZWUW010000051.1:0-21872 GCA_964636895.1 uncultured Eubacteriales bacterium | reverse complement strand
TAACACCATGGCTCTAAAGAATTAACTCAGCGGCTCTGCCGCACTGAAATATTCATTAGAGCCTGCTTATGACAACCCATGTCAAAGCAGGTTTCTTTTTATAAGCAAGGATGATAAAAAAAAGGGGGGGACCGGATGTTAAAAAAAATCATGGTTAGTATCGGTTTCGGTTCTGCAAAAATGGAACTCTTGCTACCAAAAAATTTTTTTCGGCCGGGGGAGACGTTTAAGGCTCAGGCCAAGATAACAGCAGGTAATCTTAATCAAAAGGCTGAGCAATTTTATCTGCATCTGGAAGTTAATTCAGAGTACGAAGCTGATTACAAATTCAAGCAAATATCTTTAATAATATTTAACTATAATGACGGAAGTCCGTTTATGGTGGGGCCGTCAAACCCACAGCATATAGTTGATTTCTCATGCACACTGCCACTTAATATTCCTTTGTCATTTGGTCGTACCCGTTACATCATGGAAGCCGGACTGGACATCAAAAACGCTATTAATCCAGCCGATCGCAAAGACATCCGTATTAAACCGACTCCGGAAGCAGCTACTATACTAACTGCACTTGAGCAAATCGGCTTTCGTCACACCAGGGAAAGTGGGCATTTTAACGGGCAGTTGCAATGGTTTGAATTGCAGCCGACAGATTTTATGTATAGTGTTTTGGATAAATTAGCGATTGCTTTCAGGCTTTTACCCAATGAACTAAATGTTTTCATGAAAATTGACAAAAAAAACAAGGGGCATACAAAAATCCACCTTGACGAAAGTGTTTTGGATATGCGGTACAGTTCTCTTATAATAAGAAACGACCAATTAGTAAAGAACGACTCACCTGATATTGCCGGAGCAAAAATTCTCCTGCAAAATTTTATCGATACAGAGTACAAGAAACTAATATGAACAAAACCGGCCCACATAACTCAGGGCCGGTTTTGTTGTTGATTATAAACAGACCCCGTATTCACTTAATACAGCTGAATTGATCCGCTGCCGCCACTCGGCCGTAATAGGATGCGAAATATCCAGATATTTTTCGCCTACCTTTTTGCTGGGCATTGCAACGAAGAGACCTTTTTTCCCTTCGAGAACCCTTATTTCATTTACAACAAAAACATCATCAATAGTAATTGAGGCAAAAGCCTTCAAACTGTCCTCCCGATTAAGCTTTCTTACTTTCACATCGGTAATAGTCATTTTGTCACCTGGTTTCTAAATTATTATTTTCACTGCTAAACGCAGTGTTGGGTGACGTTTAGGGGAATTATCCTGTGCGCCGGGCCCGAATACAGCAGGAACCTCATCCCAAACCACCTATAAAACCAGGTATCCACCTCCTTGGATAAATAGTATCACGAACAGACGTTTGGTGTCAACATGTTTTTTCTTAAAAAGAGTATATTTTATATTTATATTGCTTTTGGAGTATAACATGCACCATGGTTTGCGCAAAACTTTTTTTCACAAGAGGAAAATAGGGGGGCTTTGCATAAAACATACTAAATCTTATAGACACTATTCCTATAATGTGGGTGGTCACTTTGGGTAAACTAAACCGCAACATTATCATCCTGGGCATAGTCAGCCTTTTTACTGATATTAGCAGTGAAATGCTGACGCCTATACTACCGCTGTTCCTGGCTAATGTATTGCACACTGACAAGATTCTTATAGGTTTGATAGATGGTATTGCTCAAAGCACAGCCAGTATTTTAAAAGTATTTTCCGGTCATTTGTCAGATAGATTTCAACGTCAGAAACCATTAATCATGGCCGGTTACGGTCTTTCTGCCCTGGTTAAACCATTGTTGTTGGTAGCCACCGGCTGGCCACTGATTCTGTTATACCGCTTCCTTGACCGCATCGGCAAAGGCATCCGAACTTCCCCCAGAGATGCTATCATCGCCAACGCCAGCGCAGTGGGGAAGCTTGGAAAGTCTTTTGGTTTTCATAAGACAATGGATACTATTGGTGCCGCTATTGGCCCGTTATTAGCATTTTTAATTCTTTCTCTGTACCCGGGGCAATATAAGTTAGTATTCTTAGCAGCTATTATCCCCGGCATACTGGCAACCCTAATAATTTTCTTTATCCGTGAAAGAGAAAACATTAAGGAGCCCAAAAAAACAACACTGTCACTAAATTTTAAGATTTTTGGTAGGGAATATGTATTAATGCTGGGTGTTACCGCTATTTTTACGCTTGCTCAGTTTAGTGAGGCTTTTTTATTGCTAAGAGCCCAGGATTTTGGGGTTGAGGTAAGATTTATTCCACTATTGCTACTATACAGCAATGTGGTGCAAGCTATACTATCCATGCCTGCCGGCATGCTCTCAGACAGAATTGGCAGAAAAAAGCTGATTTTTTCGGGGTATATCGTATTCTCATTGATGAGTATTGGTTTTACTTTTGGCAGTAAACAATGGCACGCCTGGGCCTTATTTACTCTGTTTGGGCTGTTCAGTGCAGCCACCGCAGGTAATCAGCGGGCTTTGGTGGTAGATTTGGTCAAGCCTGCGATCCGGGGTACCGCACTTGGTACCTATCATGCCACTACCGGGTTTTTAGCCTTACCCACCGGGCTGATAGCAGGTTTCTTGTGGCAAACAGCCGGGGCTGAAATAGCTTTTTTGTACAGTTCTCTATTGGCCGCTGTGGCAGCAATACTGCTATTAGTATTATTAAAAAAGCTACAATGAATCGGATGAACGATTATTCACATATTTCGTGTTAATGAGGTGATTTTATTGACTAACAAATTAGATTTTGATACTTGTCAAATTAACTGTATACATGAAGAAACGGTAATGAAAATTAAAAGCAACATGCTTAAGACTGTTACTGTACAGAATTTAGCCGAGATATTTAAGGTGCTGGGGGACCCTACCCGAGTCAAAATCATTTATGCCTTAACCCAAAAGGAACTTTGCGTATGTGATCTGGCAGCAGTATTGAACATGAGTCAGTCAGCTGTTTCTCATCAATTGAGGGTTTTAAGAAATCTTCGCTTGGTGAAATATCGCAAAGAAGGCAAAATTGTTTATTATGCTCTGGATGACCAGCACATTGTAAAACTTTTCAATGAAGGATTGGAACATATTTCTCATGATTAAGCAAAACAAAAACAGCCGGCATTTCACCGGCTGTTTTGTGCAGAACTAGAAAATTATATGTAAAAGACAAATCTTTTAGCTTATAATTTTACTACGTTAGCGGCTTGCGGTCCACGATTGCCTTCGACTACGTCGAATTCTACGCTCTGACCTTCGTCCAAAGTTTTGAAACCATCTGTTTGAATAGCGGAGAAGTGAACGAATACATCGTTACCTTCTTCAGTTTCAATGAAACCAAAACCTTTTTCTGCATTAAACCATTTTACTTTTCCTTGCATACTATCTTTTGACCTCCTTAAAATTCCCTCCGAAGAGGATTATCGATTAATTTTAGCATACCTGATATGAATAATGCAAGCAATTTTTGACATGTTTGCAGGAAGTAAACCTGTCGATAAAGAAAAAACAATAGTATTAGGATACTGTTTGTTGGTTTAATTTGGCATGCATGGATATAATGTTAATATACCAACTAATTATTATGAGTGGAGGCAGATAGGTTTGAATTTAGATAAGCGGTTATTAACTGTTGATGATGCACTGCAGTTATCAAAACAGGATGTTATAGAAAAACATAAAAAATATATTAATAACAGTCTGGTTAATATCATGTCACTGGTAGGTTTCACCAAGCAATTTGTCAAAGGTGAAGGCCTTTTTGTCTGGGATGCTGATGGCAATAAATATCTTGATCTCGTAGGTGGTTATGGTGCTTTAAACCTGGGTCACAACCATCCAAAACTGTTGGCGGCGTTAAATAAAGCCGGCCATTTGCCTAATTTCCTGCAGTGTTCATTAGGTATTATGGCCGGAGTACTGGCTGAAAACCTGGCCCAAATAACTCCCGGCAAACTGCAAAGGTCTTTTTTTTGCAACAGTGGTGCAGAAGCGGTGGAAGGTGCTTTAAAACTAGCCAGGGCAGCCACCCAAAGAACTAAAATTATCTCTACGCTAAATTCATTTCACGGCAAAAGCTTTGGAGCTTTATCAGCTACAGGCAAGCTTAAGTATCAAAAAATGTTTAACCCGTTAGTTCCTGGTTTTGAACATGTACCTTTTGATGACCTTGCAGCTTTGGAGTCGGTGTTGCGACAGCAAGATGTGGCAGCATTTATTGTAGAACCAATTCAGGGCGAGGGAGGGGTTCATCTGCCAACCCCGGGTTATTTCAAAAAGGTACGGGAGCTTTGTGACAAATACAATACATTGTTGATTATTGATGAAATTCAAACCGGTTTTGGCCGAACCGGCAAAATGTTTGCCTGTGAACATGAGCAGGTGGTGCCTGATATCATGACCCTTGCCAAGGCCATGGGCGGAGGAATCTTCCCCATTGGGGCTTACATAACAACCGATGAAATCTGGCAAAAAGCTTATGGCACAATTGAAAAAGCCACTATACATACATCTACTTTCGGTGGTGGTAGCTTGGCATGTACGGCGGGCATTCAGGCCATACAAACTATTTATGAAGAGAATTTACCAGAAAACGCTGCCGAAATAGGGACATATTTTCTTGCCAGGCTCCGGGAACTGCAAGATAAATTCTCTGTTATCAAAGCCGTGAGGGGGAAGGGCCTTTTGATTGGGCTGGAGTTTAACCAACCCACCTCGGGTTTGCTAGAGAAAATATCCGGCGGTTTGATTAACAAATTATCTGCAGAATATCTGGGTGCTATGGTAGCAGGACAACTTTTAAATAAACACAACATCCTTACGGTCTATACCCTTAACAACCCCAATGTAATTAGGCTGGAACCGCCGTTAAGCTTTGGCCGGAAACACGTAGAGATAGTTATAAACGCCCTGGAGGATATTTTTAATAATAACAGTAATTTCTATAAGGCGGCTTTTTCCACCGGAAAAGATTTAGTCGGCAGTATGTTCGATAGGTGACAAGATGCATAAAATAACAGCCGGCAGGAGAAAATTCTGTTGGAGGTGTTAGCTGTGAAAAAATACAGATTAATAATTAACGGCGAAGAAATCTGCGAGGCTAAATACAAAACGACGGATGAAGCCATTGCCGAATTTAGTTGGCGGGTGGAAAAGGAATTGCAGGCTGAGGAAATAAACCTGATACCGACAGACAGCTTTTATAATTCCGTTGACGAACAACTGGATGAGGAAGGTCATGCCGAAGCCAGCGACGATAGTGGCAATACTATTATTATTGAGGAACTCTAACGCCAAGATACGCTAATTTTAATCGGCAAGCAAACTGGCACCGATAATTTTTTCAAAAAATACTTTTTGCTTTTTATTACAAACAAGAAAACCAGGCCCTTTTTTAAGGGTTAACGCAATACATTCCTGAACCCTGTTAGCCGCATCCAAAAACCTTATCAAGACAGGTTTTTCAAAGTTCAGGGCAAAACTTATAATCCTGTCTAACGCAGTCAGTTCATCCTCATCCATAAAATATGCCGTATAGCAGGGTGCGCCGGCTTCCATAACCTTGTCCCGGTATTCAGGATAAATGAGTCTGTGGCCTTCCCAAAGCTTGTTGTTTTCCGACATTTAAAATCCCTTCCTTTTTTAAAGATGTGGCGCGAAATAAACTGGTCTCCCCAAACCGGTCCTTAATGGAGTCACAAGCCCGGGCCAGCCGTCCAAGCCTTTCGTTATGGCCAAAAATGTCCAGCTGTTCAACTTTTTTATGTATTAGGTTGGCTACGGCAAGTCCCACCAGCCGCACCGGTTTGCCGGGCGGCCAGTGCCGGTGCAAAAGCTCTACGGCAGCCCGGTAAATATTTTCAGTCAAGTCGGTATATTGGGGCAGGGTAAAGGATCGACCAAGATAAATGAAATCTGTATCTTTGAGCGTCAGAGCAACGGTTTTACCAACATATCCGCCCTGCCGGACCCGCCGGCTGACCAGTTCAGCAAGTTCCAGGAGAACTACTTCAATCTCGCTGTGACTGTAGTAATCCCGGTGGAGAGTCAGCTGGTGCCCAACTGATTTAACTTTGTCCAGGCTGCGGGGGTCCACCGGACTATAATCAATCCCATGAGCCGAGGCATAAAGGATTTCACCAACCACCCCGAACCGGTGCCGCAAAAGTTTTAAATTAGCTTGGGCTAGGTCGCCGATAGTACGGATAGAAAGCACGTGCAGGCGTTTTTCCAGCCGCGGCCCAACACCGAAAAGCTTGATTACCGGCAGCGGCCATAACCTGGCTGGAACATCGGATTGGGTAAGCACCGTGAGACCGTCAGGTTTTTTAAGTCCGGCCGCCATCTTGGCCATAAGTTTATTAGGGCCGATACCCACCGAACAGAGTACACCTATTTCACTTTTAATCCGGTGCTTCAACTGTCTGGCGATATCCAAAGAGCCGCCAAAAAGTTTTTCACAACCCCTGACATCCATGAAAGCTTCATCAACGGAAAATGGTTCAACCAAAGGAGTAAAATCCTTCATAACGCGTAAAATGCGTACGGAAAAATCAAAATACAAATCGTGCTGCGGCCTGATAAAAATACCGTGCGGACAAAGCTGCCGTGCCTCCCATTGTACCATGCCAGTTTTCACGCCCCGGGCCTTAGCTTCATAACTGGCCGCCAGGACAATGCCATGGCGAGTTTGCGGGTTACCCGCCACAATCACTTGTTTCCCCCTCAAAGAAGGGTCAAGAGCCTGGTGCACGGAAGCATAAAAGCTATTCATATCTACCAGCAATATAGGTAATTTCTCCATCAGGCACCACTCCCGCACGAACATTTGTTTGGTAAATTTATTATATCCTTTCTTTTCCGAAAAAGCAAAAACAATTTATGGAAAAAATCAGGGGGCAAAGGCAATGTGGACGCAATTTTGGTCTCAATACGGTGAAACAATACTATGGTTATATTCAGCTTCCACAACAATCCTGGTAATAGTCATCAGCTTTTTGATCTTTATGGAAAGACGCAATCCTTATAAAACCATTGCCTGGCTGGTGATAGTTAATGTTTTTCCTTTACTTGGCTTTGTCTTTTATCTGCTATTGGGACAAAATCTGCGCAAACGTAAAATCACCCGTACCAAATACATCAATGAAATGAACCAATTACGCCAAACGGTAGCCCGCCAAATCGAGTATATTAAAAATAATGAAGACTTTCATGATGAACCCTGGGCTACCAAAAAACAGCTAATTAACCTGCTGCTGCGTAATGCCAATGCGCCTTTCACCAGGCATAACCAGGCTGCAATATTGTCTGACGGTCAGGAGGCTTTTGATTGCATATTTGCGGAATTAGAAAAAGCGCAGGATCATATCCATCTAGAATATTACATTATTCGGCATGATAAAACCGGCCAAAAGCTTAAGGATGTTTTAATCCGAAAAGCGAAGAACGGAGTCAGGGTCAGGGTAATTTATGATGCGGTGGGTAGTTGGACATTATCAACTGAGTATATTACGGAGATGCAGCAAAATGGTATTGAAGTCAAACCTTTTCTGCCGGTAGTGCTGCCATTTATTAATAATAAACTCAACTACCGTGACCACCGAAAAATTATTGTTATTGACGGCCGGGTGGGTTTTTTGGGCGGGCTTAATATAGGTGACGAGTATCTGGGCTATCACCCCAAACTCGGTAAATGGCGGGATACGCATCTGCGCTTGGCCGGTACCTCTGTTTATTTCCTGCAGATAATTTTCCTGCTGGACTGGGAGTTTGTCAGTGGACAAATCCTCACAGAGCTTGGATTTTTCCCGGAGACCGATATTACAGACGAAAAAATTATTCAAATTGCTGCCAGCGGGCCGGATTCCGATTGGGAAGCGATACGCCAATCGTATTTTGCGCTAGTCAATTCTGCGCAAAAATCTATAAAAATTACCACCCCTTATCTTATTCCGGACGAGGGTATCCTACTGGCACTCAAAACCGCCGCCTTAAGCGGAGTAGATATAAAAATTATTTTACCGGGCATCCCGGATAAAAAAATTGTTTTTTGGGCTTCCCAAAGCTATTTTGAAGAATTGATGGAGAGCGGAATTGAGATTTATCTTTACCAGCCCGGCTTTATTCATGCCAAAATCATTTCCGTAGACGGTGAAGTTGCCTCTATCGGCTCTGCAAATCTGGATATGCGTAGTTTTCAGTTAAATTTCGAAGTAAATGCCATGATATATGACAGGCAACTGGTGCAAAAAATCGATGCTGATTTCGCCATAGATTTAGGCCATTGCGCAAAAGTGGATATTGTGGAATTTGCCCAAAGACCGCTGGCCAGTAAAATCGGGCAGTCCGCGGCACGGCTTTTGTCGCCGATCCTTTAGTTGAAAAAAGTCTGTACCGCTACTGCTTTTCTTTCATAACTTAAAAATGAAATAAAAAACAATTATCCAAACCGGCAAGCTTAACAGGATACCATTGAAAAGCCCTTTAAAAAGGCTTATTTCATTATCACTGTCTACCTTCAAAAAAACACCTCCCAGTTTTTATTAACCTTACGGCTTAGTATAACCGGGAAATGATGCTGGTAACCTTGACGCCGGCAATTTTTAATGATATTTTTACTATATTTACACGAAGAGGGCAGGTGGTGATTAACTGATGGAAAATATCTGGCTGATTATAACTATGGTGTTTGGAATTGGTTTGGGCGGCATTGTAGTCTGGCTCATTCTGCGTTCAGACGGAAAATCCGAGCGGGCGGCCATGGCCGAAAGACTGCAGGGCAGGGAACAGCATCTGCAGGAAGCAAAATTATCTATTGAAAAATTAACTACAGATAATAACCGGCTCAGAGACGAAAATACATTACTCAGGACAAATAAATCGGAGCTTGAGACCAGGCTGGTCCATGAACGTATGGCGGCCGAAGAAAAAATTGCCCTGCTACAAGAAGCCCAACAAAAATTATCCGACGCATTCAAAGCCCTTTCTGCAGAAGCACTCAAAAGCAATAATCAATCCTTCCTGGAATTAGCCAGGGCTTCCCTGGAAAAGTATCAATTAAGTGCACAAAACGACCTAGAATCACGTCAAAAGGCTATTGGCGAACTTGTAAAGCCTTTACAGGAATCACTGGAAAAAGTCGATCAAAAAATCCGGGAAATTGAAAATTCCCGGACTACTGCCTATGTCAGTCTTACCGAACAAGTAAAATCCCTGGCCACTACCCAAGCCCAGCTGCAGTATGAAACCACTAATCTGGTAAAAGCCCTGCGAGCCCCGACGGTACGCGGTCGCTGGGGGGAAATTCAACTGAAACGAGTCGTGGAAATTGCCGGCATGGTCGAGTATTGTGACTTCCTGCAGCAGGAAACAGTAACTACCGAGGCCGGTCGTTTACGACCTGATATGGTAATTAAATTACCCAATAACAAGAACCTGGTGATAGATTCCAAGGCACCTTTGCAGGCCTATCTTGAAGCCCTGGAAGCTCAGGATGAAACCACCCGAGTAGCAAAACTAACAGACCACGCGCGGCAGATCCGCACTCATTTAACTCAACTGGGTAACAAGGTTTATTGGGAGCAGTTCAAGCCGGCCCCTGAGTTTGTAGTCATGTTTTTGCCTGGTGAAACATTTTTCAGCGCCGCCCTTGAACAAGACCCTATGTTAATTGAGTTTGGCGTGGAAAAACAAGTAATCATGGCAACTCCAACCACGTTAATCGCCTTATTGCGGGCTGTGGCATACGGCTGGCGCCAGGAGCAAATTACCCAAAATGCTCAGGAAATCAGCAATTTAGGCCGGACTTTATATGATCGTATTTATCATCTGACCGGACATTTTAGGGATATAGGCAAAAATTTAGAACGCGCAGTAGATGCCTATAACAAAGCGGTTGGTTCTTTGGAAGGAAGAGTATTGGTTACCGCCCGTAAATTCAAAGAACTGGGCGCGTCCTCCGGAAAAAACGAGCTTGAACTTTTAGAGGTTATAGATAAGTCAGCGCGGCCAGTGCAGAGTTGTCCGGAGACAAAAATTGAGTAATATCATACTGCCCAGTTTATAGAATTCTCGAAGATTTATACAAGATGCAGATTAGCTGCCGATAATTTTAACCAATACACGTTTTTTGCGTTTGCCGTCAAATTCACCATAAAATATTTGTTCCCAGGGCCCTAAATCCAGTTTGCCGGCTGTCACCGCAACTACCACCTCACGCCCCATGATGGTGCGTTTAAGGTGGGCATCGGCATTATCTTCATAGCCATTGTGCCGATACTGTTCGTAAGGTTTTTCCGGCGCCAGTTTTTCCAGCCAGGTTTCAAAATCCAGGTGCAGCCCGCTTTCGTCATCATTAATAAAGACGCTGGAAGTAATATGCATGGCATTACATAGCAGCAGGCCTTCCTTAATGCCGCTGTCATAGAGGGTCTGCTCTACCTGGGCAGTAATGTTAATCAGTTTCCGGCGTTCGTTGGTTTCAAACCATAATTCTTTTCTGTGGCTTTTCACGTTTTATCCCTCCAAATTAATGTAAGTTAGAAAATCCTTATTTTGTTAACATATCTGACTATAAGGTCTATAAAAATCTCTATGATTTTAAATATTTTCCGGAAAACATCAACTACTTTTTTTGGTATCCTGACCTTACGGAAAAAAGGTTTATATATAGTCTTGTAAAAAAACTTCTGTCTGCTCCATCGATTTACATAAACTGCCGTGAGATAATCGGAAAGGTCAACAAGGGATACCCGCCCGGCATTGACTAATACATTTTTAAAGTGAACGTCGGAAGGCCTAAGTCCTCTGTTTTTTGCGGCTTCTATAGCTTCATCCACTTGTTGCAAGACATCCTCGTTAATCTCAAGTCCTTCTATTAAGTGTTCATAAAGACTTTTTCCTTCAATGAAATCTATAGCCAGATAACCTTTACCATAAAAAAACAGCCTGGGAAACCATTTAAGTCCTTTAGTTTTTTTATAGGCCATGATCTCATTAAATAGCTGCTTTCGGAATTCATGGGAATATATTTTTACGGCCACAAAAGGAAATTGCTTTGACCTGAAAACAGCAGAAGAACAGCCGCAACCGATAAGTTGAAACTTTTCATCTGTATAACTGACCTGGACAAAGTCGAATCCGTCAGCTTTTATAACTGCTTGCTCAACTAATTTTTCGATGTCTTTTCTAAGCGCTTTTTTTTGATGTTTTTCCAAATACTCTAAGGTACTCATCTTAGTTTTTCCCCAAATCTATTATACATTTTTCTAAGGATTTCATATTATTAGTGTAACCCTATATAACTAAATTGAAAACCCTTAGTATTATTGACCTTATGTAAATACTCATCAAACTAGACGTTATTGCAGGTAAAATACTGGAAGGGTTTAAAGTGGGGGAATTTGATTTCATATCAGCAAAGTTGAGGTGATCAGATTGTCGCAAGAACATACCGTAAGAAAAAATATCCGAGCAGGGCTACTGGTAGACATAGTGGAAAAACAAAACCAACGATCCGGACAAATCACAACCGGAGAGGTTAAAGATATATTGACGCCTGGCAAGAATCATCCACACGGAATTAAGGTTCGATTGACCACTGGGCAGATTGGGAGGGTGCAGCGGATTATTTCCAAATAATCTTCCCCTCATTTAGTTTACATAATTATCATTGCCGCAGTAATTAAATTACAGGTAGGGAAGGGCAAACCCAGGTATTAAGTAATTATAACACACCCCAAACAAAGGAAGGTTGTGCGTTCCTCTTCCGTTAGCAAGTATCAAGCAATCGCTGCTTAGTGTGAGCTCAACGCCGTGCAGTTCAAATAATATTTATTGTGATGGAGTGTTGATATGAACGATTCCGAAGACCTGCTTAGTATTGGGCAGGTATCCGAGATATGCCGTATTTCGGTCAAAACATTACGTTATTTTGATAAAATAGGACTACTCAAACCGGCTTACGTTGATTCCGTAAGCAGATACAGGTATTATTCCAAAAGCCAGCCGGCTTTGATTTCTTTTTTCAAGGAAATGAAGTTGTTGGGGTTTTCTTCTGATGAACTTCGCAGGTGTTTCGAAAATAAAGATTTTGCATCTGAGAAGGTTTTGGCTTTAGTAGATAAAAAAATGTCACAGATGGCTTTGCAGTTGGAAGAACTGCAAAAAGTTCAACAGCAGCTTGCTACAGTGAAACAGATATACAAAGAGATGGAGACCCGGCAGCCGAGAGATATTATAATTAAACATATACCATCCAGGCTCGTGGCTTTTATTAGATCCAGGTTGAAATACGAATTCAGCGCGGCGACTGCCAAGTGTGTTGAGCTGGTCCATCTTGTCCGTGAATACAACATGGTTATAAAAGGTGGTGTGATGACGGTATTTCACGACAACTACCGGGTGTTTGACTACAAGGATGCAGATATTGAGTTCTGCTGCGAGGTTTTTGCAGATAAATCATATAACTATTCGTTTCTCAGAGAAATTCCGTCCGGATTATATGCTTCCATTATTCACGAAGGAGACTATTATACACTGTTAACTGAGACACACCCCCAATTGTATGAATGGATAAAACAGCACAAATACGGACCTATCGGACCTGCTATCAATGTATATTTAAGTGCGCCCGAGGGCCGGGTGCCTAAAAAAGTAATGATAGACGTACAGGTGCCGGTAATAAATAATACATGAAAATATTTGACTCTCCCCGCTGGGCAGAGTTTATAATTTTGTTAACAAAGAGTATTGAAGGGGGATGAGGGTGAAGATGAATGTAAATAAAGAGAGTGTTATGGCATGGATATCGGCTTACTGTCGAGCCTATCATGCGGCGCATGATGAACCAAAGATATTTGATGACTTTTTGGCCATTCACTTGCTAACGGAAGAGGAACGCACAACCTTCAACGGTCGAATATATTTTGGTGCAAAGGTAATCAATTATTTAGGCACCCGAAAGACTGTTCCTTCCATCATAAAATTTTTACTTCCCCAGCGTTTTCAACGTACTATTGAGGCTATTGCTCCTAAAAATTCGACCCTAATTTCCAGCCAAACGTCGGCCATGGATTGGTTTATGCAGGCTAATGGGGGTGTTGCATTGGCACTCAGCAGGGCCCGGTATACTGAAGACAGTCTAGAGGAGGCTGTCAGGAACGGAGTAAAGCAGTACGTGATCTTGGGAGCAGGGATGGACACCTTTGCTTTCCGGTGCCCGGAACTGGCGGAGAAGCTCCAGGTGTTTGAGGTGGATCGTCCGGCTACCCAAGTTTTTAAGCGTCAACGCCTCACTGAATTAGGCTGGGAGATTCCAAAGCAACTATATTTTGTTCCGGTAGATTTCACGCGCCAGAGACTTGATGATGTGCTTAAAAATTCATTGTATGACCCGAAAGCCTTGGGCTTCTTTAACTGGCTGGGTGTAACTTACTACCTGCCCCGTGAAACTGTATTTGATACCCTGCGCACAGTTGCAGGCATCGCTCCAAAAGGCAGTACAGTTATTTTTGATTACCTGGATACCGATGCATTTGACCCTGCAAAAGTAGCTCCACGGGCACAGTGGTTTTTGTTATCTGCAGTAGGTGAGAAAATGAAATCCGGGTTTGACCCGTCAACTCTTTCTATAGACCTTGCCGCTTTAGGGCTACGTCTTAAGGAGAACCTAAGCCCTTCAGACATTGAAGAACGCTATTTCCAAGGACGCACAGACAACTATCATGCCTTGGAACATGCCCATTTTGCCTGTGCGGTGGTCGAATAGCATTAGCGCCACATTGTAAACCCGCCCTGTTCTTTTGTATTATGTTAACTAGCGAAATGGGCAACGTGTGAGTGTATAGAAGAACTCAATAACTCAAAACGATAAAAAACTAGCCAAACTAAATTCAGCCAACAATCCAAACAAACACATTTTTTGCTGCAATAAAATCCCGAGTCATAAATCACAATGATAAAGTTTCAGAGTTCAAACCCAAAGCAAAAAATTCTTCCAATTGAACGCACTAAGCCATTCCAAAACCCAAAATAATATCCAGATGCCGACAAGAGCCTAGAAGCCCAAATTTCCGCACGTACAAACACCTTAGCAAAAAAATGGAGGCACCTTACAGAGCAAATAAAAAGGCCGTATTTTTGACCGGTACATACAAAGATACTGGCTAATCCTTAGAAGGCCCTTCTGGGCGAAAACAAGGCCTTATCGGGGGGGCGGCTGCGGGGCAGTCGAGTGGTCATTTTAAATATGACTGGTTGGTGAGATACAGCCCAAAACCCATACAGAAAATCGGTTTTTATTCCAGGAGGTGCCTTATAATAATTAGTCCCCCTCTCGTAGTTTACATAATTATCATTATCGGAAGTTTAATGTTAAATAAAAGAAGACCTATTTTTGCTATGTAAAGCAAAAATAGGTCTTCTGGTAGGTTCAGCACATTATACCGGCGTCGCTACAAAAGGCCTAACCTTAATGCTTATTACTACGTCTAGAATCAACCATCCGTAATTTTTTTTTTAAATCATCAGCTAAGAATATTTCATCAATATTAATTGCTTTGTAAACAGCATCAGCATCAATGCATTTGGCGCAATTATCGCAAATCTTTTTTTTGTCTAAATCACAAATATTACATTCACAACAATTGTCACAAATCTTATTGTCTTCAAGCATACAATGTTTTTGAGGCATGTTAAACACATCCTTTACCGAAATAATCGGTTGCGGGATACAATAATTTTTCTATTGGGCTATAATCGTCAGCACAGTGGTAAGCAGCGCAATAAATAACGTTGATATGCGGGCTGCTTGGACTGCTTTTAGTTCGGTATAATGTGAACCTGCTTCTTCAAAATTCTCTAGCATGTTTCTTTTAATAACTGATGGCATAAGTCTCAACCCACTTTCTATTGGGTTTTATAGCTATATTTAGTTATTCTTAAGTATATTTTATGATAAATATGTTCTTAAGGCACTATTTTTTGGGTTAAGTGATAAAAGTAGTCTGTAAGCGGTAAAATTTAAAGTTAAGTGGTTATTCCCCTACCAACTGGCGGGTTTTTTCGGCTACATCAGCAGCGGACAGCTTAACTCTAGCTTGGCCCTCCCTTACGGCTACTTCTGCTACAGCGCCTGCTACAGCAGGTGCTACCCGTTTATCAAAAGGTTGGGGAATTATATAATCAGGTGACATTTCTGAATTATCCAGTAAACCTGCAATCGCCCGGGCAGCAGCTAATTTCATGTTTTCTGTGATATCGGTAGCCCTAACGTCAAGCGCACCCCGAAAAATACCTGGAAAAGCCAAAACATTGTTTATCTGATTTGGATAGTCTGATCTGCCGGTGGCAATAATATACGCCCCAGCAGCTTTAGCTTCCTCAGGCATGATTTCCGGCTCGGGATTGGCCAATGCAAATACAATTGGCCGGTCAGCCATGGCAGCTACCATTTCCCGGCTTAGCACCCCCGCGGCTGATACTCCAATAAAAACATCAGCCCCAGTAATAGCATCAGTCAAGTTGCCGCATATATTATAGGGATTAGTAATGCCTGCCATTTCGGCCTGAGCTGAGTTTAACCAGTTCGCCCCTTTATAAAGAATGCCGGGGATGTCACACATAATCACATTTTCTAGCCCGGCATCCATCAGCAGTCTCGCTATGGCTACACCTGCTGAACCACTGCCATTAACTACTACTTTAATCTTATCGATATGTTTGCCAACTATCTTTAGTGCATTTAATAAACCGGCCAATACAACTATCGCCGTTCCATGCTGATCATCGTGAAATACCGGTATATCAAGTTCGGCCTTTAACCTTTTTTCAACTTCAAAACACCGGGGAGCCGCTATGTCCTCCAGATTAATCCCACCAAAAGTAGGTTCAAGCATTTTTACCGTGCTTACAATTTCTGCAGGATCCTTCGTGGCCAGGCAAATAGGAAATGCATCTACACCGGCAAATGCTTTAAAGAGTACGGCTTTACCTTCCATAACAGGTAAAGCCGCTTCCGGACCGATATCGCCTAGGCCGAGCACAGCTGTTCCATCTGTCACCACAGCAACCATATTGCCTCTGGCGGTATATGTAAAGACCGCTTCTTTATCCTGGTAAATTATTCTGCAGGGTTCAGCAACACCCGGAGTGTAAGCCAGACTAAGTTCTTTGGCATTATCCACGCGAACCTTGTTTTTTATTTCAATTTTACCGACTTTTTCACGATGCATTTTCAGGGCCTCATCTTGTAAAGACATCACTGGGCCTCCTTAACATACTTATTTCTACCTTCCACATAAAGGTCATTACCATGGGTATCATTAACTACTACTACCGGAAAATCCTCAACCTCTAACTCATATATAGCCTCCGGTCCCAGTTCCGGGTAAGCAACCAATTCACACTTATTAATTCTTCTGGAAATCAGTGCGGCAGCACCACCAACAGCGGCAAAATAAACTGCGCCAAACTGCTTCAGGGCGGCGATTACTTCCGGCGAACGAACCCCCTTCCCTATCATCCCTTTAAGACCATGAGCCAGGAGTGGTAATGTATAGCAGTCCATACGCCCGCTGGTAGTTGGTCCTGCAGGTCCGATGATCTGGCCCGGCTTGGCCGGTGCCGGACCTACATAATAAATGACCTGGCCCGCCATATCAAAAGGCAATTCATTACCAGCGTTAATTGTTTCTATCATCCTTTTATGAGCGGCGTCTCGGGCAGTATATATCTTCCCGGATAAAAGTACTCTGTCGCCACTAAAGAGCTTAGAAATGAACATATCATCAAGCGGAGTTAACAATTTGTAATCAGACATTGATACCTCCTGTTTATAATTCGGTACTTTTATGTCTGGCTACGTGGCAGTTCAGGTTAACCGCCACCGGCAGACTGGCGATATGAGCGGCATAAGTTTCAATTTGAACCGCCAAAGCGGTAGTACGTCCACCCAAACCTTGGGGGCCAATTCCAGAATTATTCACAAGCAACAACAGCTCCTCTTCCAAAGCTGCCAATTGAGTATGACTGTTTCTTTGGCAAATCGGCCTTATAAGGGCTTTTTTTGCCAATAAGGCCGCCATTTCCATTGTGCCGCCGATACCTACCCCGACAACTAACGGCGGACAAGCATTGGAACCAGCGGCTAATACGGTATCCAATACAAATTTTTTGACTCCGGTTACTCCGTCGGCCGGTTTTAACATTTTAAGGGTACTCATGTTTTCGCTGCCCCCACCTTTAGGAGCAACTGTAATCTTTATCTTATCACCGGGTATGATCGTGGTGTGAATAACCGCCGGGGTATTATCGCCGGTATTTATACGTTCCAGGGGGTCTCCCACTATTGACTTGCGCAAGTAGCCTTCCATGTAACCAACACGTACCCCTTCATGAACAGCACTATATAAATACTCACCGGTAATATGTACATCCTGGCCAATTTCCAGAAAAACAACGGCAAATCCTGTATCCTGACATATTGGGACTTCCGACGCTGAAGCTATAGACGCATTTTCTAGTAATTGTCCCAGTATCTCTTTGCCAACCGGAGATTCTTCACTAAGATAAGCTGTATTTATTGCCTGCTTAACGTCTTCACCTAAATAATAATTGGCTTCCCAGCACAGACGGGCCACAGCATAAACAATCTCGTCAGAATGAACAGTACGAATAACGGGTCGCCTCCTTTATAATACCATATTTTAATATTTCTCAAATACCACAAAAAATCCTTTTTATTCCGCAAAAATTAAAAGGGGATTTCTCCCCTTTTAACTGATTTGATATTTTTTTAGTTTGTTATATAGAGTCGCCAATGAGATATTTAATGCTCTTGCCGCTCGTTTTTTCCCTTCTACGGTAAAACCATACTTTGCTAAGGCTTGACGCAAAAGTAAATTTTCCATTTTATCAATAGGCATAACATCTGAAACATATATATCTGACAAACCATTTATCTGTCCGAGCTTATCATATATTCCTTCTATAACGGTTGTTGACCTTTGTAACTCTTCCATGAGCTTTATGATGTCCGGTATTTGCCGTATTGAGTGAGTATCTGCTTCAGTCTTGTCTCTTTTATTGCCAAGGGTAATAAGTAAATCTAACCCACCGGACTCAATAACTTGTGTAGCAGGATGTTTGTGTTTGTATATTTCTTCTCTCACTTCGGGCAACTTGGTAGTTTCCACAATTACATCAATATTCGATAAGGCAACGGCCTGCTGAATGGATCCGGTAATAAGAATCTCTTCATTGGCAATATCTTCATCTACCAGACCATGTCCGGTTAAATCAACAATTGCGGCAATTTCAACGGCAGGCTTTAATATAAAACAGTGATAAAGAGAATGCCCTTCACGCTCAGCACCCACTATAATAATACGAATTTTTCGCATTTCCTCAGCCCCTTGATTTTTCTTAATTTTCTCATTTTTTTATATTTGACAAAACTTACTATTTTCCTTCGTGGCTGAGGAATATTTTTTCTAAAAATTTAATGGTACTTTTAATGTCTGTCCCGGATGCAAGTCAGATTTCTTTAAATTATTAATTTGACGAATTGTATACATAACTTCTTCCATGTTAGATTCATTGCCTTTATTAACCCTGGCGATATCCCAAAGGGTATCTCCTCTTTTGACAACAACCTGCTTAAACTCAGTCTGCAAATTTCCTGTCGCAGAACTTTTTATAAATAAAGTTATTATTAAAGTAAGACAGACTACCAAACCAATACCACGTATAAACCTGTTTAGATAAAATTTCCTTTTTACTTTACTATTTTTCATCCCAATTCCCCCAAACGTTAGTTCGTTATGCGACAATGATATCACGAACGTTTGTTTGTGTCAATGGAAATATGAAAATTTTACTAAAAATATCGAACTGGTGTTTGCAAGATGTTTATCTTGTGCTATAATATTGTTTGGAGGTGTTATGCGATGTATAATGATTTAAGCAACCGGCAAATCGCTATTTTAGATTTTATTAAAAAGGAAATCAGAAAAAAGGGGTATCCCCCCTCAGTACGGGAAATTGGCGAGGCAGTGGGTCTTAGTTCAAGTTCTACAGTTCATGGACACCTGGCCCAATTAGAAGAAAAAGGCTACCTACGCAGGGACCCCACAAAACCCAGGGCTATTGAAGTGCTTGGCGATGATAACCCTTTAATAAAAAAGGAAATGGTCACTGTCCCCATTGTCGGGCGGGTTACCGCCGGACAACCTATTTTAGCCGTGGAAAACATTGAAGACACATTCCCGCTCCCACTTGATTTTGTGCGGAACGATAATGTTTTTATGCTTTCTGTTAGGGGTGACAGTATGATTAATGCCGGTATCCTTGACGGTGATTATGTTCTGGTAAGACAACAAAGCACAGCACATAACGGTGATATTGTGGTTGCTCTGATTGAAGATGAAGCTACGGTTAAAACTTTCTACAAAGAAAATGATTATATCAGGTTACAACCGGAGAATCCTGCCTTCGAGCCTATCATGACTAGAAACGTATCTATCCTTGGTAAAGTTACCGGGGTTTTTAGAAAACTCCATTAAAACATGCTAAATAATAAATACTGGTATAAAACACCGGGACCTAAGGCGTACTAATATACACCGAAGGTCCCGTAATAATTTTATTGCTGTATTTAGATTAGTTTTTAATTAGTTTATAATCTGCAGTGGATAACCAATCTCTCCATTAAAACCGGACGATATCTGGCGATCCCAATTCTTGGCGGTATCCAGCAGTTTTATCTGGTCAAACATTTCAATAATTACCCTATCTAATGTAATGAAATCAAATGGTGAAACATCAACAATCCGATATCGTTCCTTTTCTAGGTCAAATATCGGTAAGATATCTCGAACAAGCTCGCGACGTTTAATCACCTTACGGTTATTAGGGCAACAACAGGCATCCCGGGGACAAGCCACAATAATGCCGGCCCAGTTAGTTTTTAACATCTTGATTACTACAAAAGGATCCATTTCCGCCGGACAGGAAATAGGTACAACCTGTAAAGCTTCTTTATATTTTGATAATACTTTGCTGGTTAATTCGCGGGTCATGCCACGGCAGGTACCACATAACAGCAAGGCAATATTGTTACTCCCCATCTCGTTCACCCCCGTATAGAATCTTTTCTTTGTATATGATTCTATACAAAATTATGTTTCCCTGCCTCGAAAGGTGAATAGCCTTAAATTAACTGCAAACGGAGAATATTGGCTGTTCAGCGGTTGGTAAAATTATTTCCTACACTTTACTCAAAAAAACTATAACCATTGACAAGGCTACTATAAACTTTAAAAAAGCGCCACCGGCCATCCCGATGATTGTCCCTATGCCGACACGAAAAGCTTCTTGTGGTTTTTTGCCGGCTGTTAGCTCACCAATCACGGCACCAACTAACGGCCCAATTAATAGACCGATAATGTTTAAAAAAACAACCCCCAATATACCTCCGGCAAAAGCTCCCCAGATGCCTCTTTTGCCGGCACCGTATTTTTTTGCCCCTACTACACCGGCCAGATAATCTATCAACAAAGACAGAAACATAAGCACCAAAAGAATAATCAAAGTTAATGAGGTAATCTGCTCAAAGCCATTGTAAAACCCATAACCCAGAGCGGCCAAAAATATCAATGGCGCTCCCGGCAAAACAGGCAGAAATGTCCCAAGCAAACCCAAAACCATAACAAATAGCACCAACCAAAAAATAAATGTTTCCATATGTTCCCTCCATAATAAAACCTCCGGATTAATTCGGAGGTTAATAGTCAAACTTTTCGTCTATCCTTAACATAAACACTGCCGGGTTTAGTTTTAGCATATTTTTTCATTTCAGCCGCAATTTCCGCTACCTGCCAGTGGTTTTCTATTTTTCGTTTTATATTACTGATAACAGCAATGGATATGGTCATAAACGGGTACTGTATATCTTTGTTATTACGGTCTCTGGTAGTAATGTAGCCTCGCCGGCGATCATCTGATGGATAAAAAAGTGAAATAGTAGTGTCAAACTGGTTGATTACTTTCTGACATATGTCATCAACCCGGTCAGGCGTAGTAATGGCTATAAAATCATCACCGCCAATATGTCCAATAAAATCTTCCGGATTCCCTTCTTCCTTGACAATTTTTTCTATAATGTGGGCAAAAAACTTAATAACTTCATCGCCTTTTAAAAAACCGTACACATCATTATAAGCCTTAAAATTATCCAAATCCAGGTAGAGCACTGCAAATTTACACTTTTCCCCTTCCACCCGGTGTTTTATCTCTTCTTCAATCAATATATTGCCTGGTAAACCGGTTAAAGGGTTAAAGGATTTTTCTTGTTTGGCACGCCGTAGATGGGTTTTTACCCGGGCAATAAGTTCAGGCGGGTCAAAAGGCTTGGTCACATAATCATCAGCGCCGGCCTCCAGCCCTGCTACCTTGTCTTCGGTCTGGCCTTTAGAAGTGAGCATGATAATAGGAAGATGACTGGTACGTGTGTCATTACGCAATAAACGGCATATTTCATAACCGTTCATTTGGGGAAGCACAACGTCTAACAAAATGATATCAGGAGTAATCACATATATTTGTTCCATTGCCGTATTAAAATCTTCTGCTCCGTATACAACAAAACCGTCTTTTTCCAAAAAATCAGCAACCACACGGAACATAAACTTATCATCATCAACTATTAATATTTTACCGACATCTGACTGCACTTCCCACCCCCCCTTTATCAACAATATTTGGTATAGTTGCTAACCATTAGATTATTCGACTGAAAATAACTAAATCCTGCCGAAGATATTATTTTTTTGTAATAACTGCACATGCCTTAGCCGCACT
>CAZWUW010000050.1:0-22058 GCA_964636895.1 uncultured Eubacteriales bacterium | reverse complement strand
AAGAAAATCCTGGGCCATGAGGGGATATGATTACCACCACCTCGGCCCCACTGGCTTGTAACCGCCGGGCAAATTCCGCCATCGCCTGGGCTGTCGCGGCCACCTTCCGCTCCTCTCCCCGCCCTACCTCCGGCAATAAAATCGGCGGATGCGGGACAATCCCGGCAAATACAATGCCGCCCATAGGCAATCCCTCCTATTCCTGCACTTATTTTACCCTTTAAGCACATTTTGATGATAAAACTTTTCGGCAAAAAACACCATTCTCCTGCCAAATACCACCAAAATCCTCGTTGGTTCACTCTCCGGCCAAATACTTTGCCAAGCCGGAGTAAACAGCCCAGGCAATCTTTCGCTGATAAGCCTGGTCGTTTAGCAGCTTTTCTTCTGCCGAATTAGAAACAAAACCAACTTCAACTGTTACCGAAGTCATCTTCGTTTGTCGGTTGGTAAAAAAATCTTCCCCCTTAGCTAACCGGTCGGTATTTTTCAATACCCGCCTGAGTTCTTGCTGAATCTTCTCCGCCAGTTCCTTGGCATCTTCCTGCCCACGCTGGTAAAAAGTCTGCGCGCCACGCCAGCGGGCAGAAGGAATGCTATTTACATGAATGCTTAAATATATATCCGCTTTATGCTTATTGGCCAACTCCACCCGCCGAGTCAGGTCCTGCCGCTTACGCGCCGCCACACTGCCCCCGGGGTCACTGAGATCCGTATCAGTTTCCCTGGTCATCACAACTACCGCCCCCGCCTGACTTAACAGCTGTTTTATTTTTTTACTTATTTCCAGCACAATTTCCTTTTCTATGGTACCACCCCGGCCAATAGCCCCCGGATCAATACCACCATGACCCGGGTCGATAACAATCACCCGGTTGGCAACTTTCCAGGAAATACTCTCCACTTCATAAATCTTTTCTTCTCCGCTCACAGTAAAATAGGTGGTAAATAGCAATACCACCAGAGCCAGCAGTAAAACGGTAATTTTTTTTGATAATTTTAAAGCCCTAATATATATTATCCTCAACCGGTAAAATCCCCCTTTCCGCTTTTTTAAAAAAATATGCGGCGGGGGAAAAAATATGATGACAAAAAAACCCGCATTGCAAAAAATGCGGGTTTTTGAGTGTTACGGTTTTTTAGGAGCAGCTGGTGCCTTTGGCGTATCTTTAAACCAGTGACAAGTATTACAGTATGTACCAGTTACGTTCGGTTTGGGCTGATCCTTATCATGACAGGCAAAACAGTTCAGTATCCCTCTGCTGTTAGCCATGTCAGGGTGCTTCGCCATCCATGTAGCATCATGGTTTGGCGGACGCTTCAAGTGACAATTATAACAATAGGTATTGGCCCGGGCAAAATCAGAAATAAGATCACCTATAGAAGGAGTAGCAAACTTCTGGGCTTCTTTGTCATAATGACACTTGGCACAGTCGTTCACATCCTGACGCCCGGCTTTGCCGTGTGTAGTACCCCAGGCCGGATTCTCATGCGACGGCAAAGTGGCCCGGTTCGGCCAGTAGTGACATGCCGCACACTTGGTAGTTATTTTGCGCTGTTCGTGGCACTTAATACACACGAACATGTTCGGCCGCCGTTGTACATCCGGTGCTACCTGTTTAGCCATCGTCGGGTTCCACTGGTCATAATTGGCATACTGCGGTCGGGTAGTTACCTTCCGCTGACCAAGGTTACCGTGGGCTATGAACCTATGACAATCAAGACAGGCAACATTAGCCTTAATATGCTGGTCATGAGGGATAATTAAGTCAGGCAGCGGTGTAAAATTCCTGTTCTCTACAGCATGACATCCCTGACAGGCACTGTCCGGTACCGGCTTGGACCTGATAGCAATTGGCTTGGCAAAAGTACTGCTTTCATGTGCAGCTTTAAATTCGTCAGCCTTAACATCCACGTGACAGGTAGTACAGCTAATACGCGCATGCACCCCAGTCTGCCAGGTGGCTACCTGCGGCCACATTTCATGACAAGCGGTGGCACAACTGTCAGCAATTTGATTGCCGGCAGGAGCCTTAGCAGTTTTAACCGGCTCCGGCTTCGGTTCTTTTGATGGAGTGCTCGTTTCTGCCGCCGGTGTTGAAGTGCCGGCAGTAGTTGTTGGGGTATCAGCTTTCTTGCTACAGCCGACCGCAAAAACTACCAACAATAACATTATACCGACCAGTAACAATAAACCTTTTCTGGATTTAGTCATTCCTCTCTCTAACCTCCTTTCCCTGCATAATTGTTTAAGAAGCTATAAATAACTTATTCTATTCAAGGGAGATAATTCCTCTTTTCTATTGTACTGTTAATCACATAATTTTTTGTTTATTCTACATAAATTTGGTATTATCACCGTCTTTTTTCGTTTGTGCTCAGTTTAGTTATTATCACCACCCATGAAACCGACTTGGAGCAGGCAAGATGAAATCGCCAAATCTTTTGACTACATATATATATATATAGAAAAAAAGGAAGGAGTATATCCTTCCTTTAACGCTTTGAGTATTGGGGAGCCCGGCGGGCAGCCTTTAAACCATACTTCTTTCTTTCTTTCATTCTTGGATCCCTGGTAAGGAACCCGGCTTTCTTGAGGGCCGGCCGCAGTTCAGCATCCGCCTTAATCAGCGCCCTGGCAATCCCTAATCTGACAGCTCCAGCCTGACCGGAGGTGCCTCCGCCGTTAACTCTGGCCAGTACATTGAACTGGGCCAGGGTATTGGTAAGGTTCAGGGGCTGCTTAACAATCATTTCCAATGTCTTTTTGCCAAAATAATCTGACAGGTCTCTATCATTAACGATTACTTTACCTTCACCGGGTACCAGCCGCACACGGGCAATGGCATTTTTCCGGCGTCCTGTACCGTAAAATTGAACTTGCGCCACAACTTCTCCTCCTTCCTGACTACTTAACTTCCCATAATTCCGGTAGTTGTGCCTGATGTGGATGCTCGGTACCTTTATATACCTTAAGCTTCTTAAATATGACACTACCTAACCGGTTGTGGGGGAGCATACCCTTCACTGCTTTTTCAATAGCCAGTTCAGGTTTTTCTTTAAGTAGTTTAGCATAAGTCATCGTCTTCAGCCCACCCGGATAACCGGAATGACGGGCGTATATCTTCTGCTCCGGCTTTTTACCGGTAAGGATAACCTTTTCAGCATTAATTACGATGACATGATCACCGGTATCCACATGCGGCGTAAAAATCACCTTGTGTTTTCCTCTGAGCAGTTGGGCCACTTCAGTAGCTAACCTGCCCAGCGGTTTGTCGGCAGCATCGATGATGTACCATTTTCTTTTTATTTCATCGGCTTTGGCCATAAAAGTAGACATGTTTATCCCTCCTTGCAAAGGTCATTCTTCTGCCGCTGCCATCTACCACTGGCAGCAACGGCAAATGGTCCGGGGCTCTGGACCATATATTACGAAAGATACATAAGTATTTTAATACACCCGTGGGCTTAATGTCAAGTAATTATTGGTACTTCACCTCCAGCATTACCAATCCATGCGGTGGCAAGGTAGGACCTGTATGGGTCCGGTCGCCTGACACCAGGGCATTCCTGACATCTTCGGGAGTTAGTTTGCCCTTCCCCACATAAATCAATGTGCCCGCTATAATCCGCACCATGTTATAAAGAAACCCATTTGCTTCAGCGGTTATAAATATAAAACCCGCATCTTCTTCCACGCTTAGGCGGGTAACATGACGCACTGTGGTTTTGACTGATGAACCGGCTGCCCGGAACGCGGCAAAATCATGTTCACCCACCAACATAGCTGCCGCAGTCTGCATACAGGCTACATTCAGCATTACAGGCACATGGAAGCTGGTTAACCGGTGCAGGGCGGTAGGCGTTCTGGCATTATAGACGGTATAACGGTAAGTTTTACTTTTAGCCCCAAACTGAGCATGAAAATCTGCCGGTACTTCCCGCGCTTCACGAACCACAATATCCGGCGGCAAAAAAACATATAAAGCATAAGGAAAGCGCACAACCGGAATGGATGAAGCCGTAAAAAAATTAATCACCTGACCCAAAGCGTGTACTCCGGCGTCCGTGCGGCCTGCACCGGTGATTATCGTTTCCTCGCCGGTGAGCCGGGTAATGGCTGTTTCCAGGGTCTCCTGAATAGTAGCCAGCCCGCTGCCGGCTTGTTTTTGAAAGCCGTGATAATTTGTCCCGTCGTACTCAATAACCATCATAATGTTACGCATATCTGGCACCTCAACCTGCCTAATTCATATAAGTGGCATTTACCGCGTAACTACCTAAAAATAATCACTAGCCCAGTAATAATGCCGATAACTATTACAGCCACCACATCCCGTGCACCAAAGCACAGTTCCTGCATCCTGGTTCGTCTTGCCCCTACCCGGTAACCCCTGGCTTCCATGGCAACGGATAAATCGTCTGCCCGACGGAACGCGCTGACAAAAAGAGGCACTAATAGGGATATTGCCAACCTAGCCCGGTGCAGCAGACTGCCCTGCCTAAAATCAGCCCCCCGCGACAACTGCGCCTTTGTGATTTTATCCAGTTCTTCAGCCAAAGTAGGGATAAACCGTAAAGCCAAGGTCATCATCATTGCCAGTTCCTGAGCGGGCATACCTACCCGGGCCATTGGGCGCAACAGTCGTTCCAATCCGTCGGTAAGAGTAGTGGGGGAAGTCGTCAGTGTCACTATAGTCGTGGTGATAATAATTAATAGTAATCGCAAACCAAAAGTTATACTATAAACCAACCCTTCCCGGGTAATATGCAGAACACCAAAGGAAACTAATTTTTCGCCCGGTATAAAAAAAACATTAATCATCGTCGTAAGTAAAATCAAATAAAATACCGGCCGAAGCAAATAAGTTAAAGCACGAAATCTGACTCCGGTCAGTATTAATAACAACCAGTAAAACACAATGGCACTGCCGAACATGACCCGGGTTTTGATAAGCATTAAACCAACGACAAGCAGTAGTGCGCAAAGCATTTTGGCCCTGGGGTCAAGGCGATGCAGCAACGAATCCCCCGGAATATAATGACCAAAACTAAAAGTATTTATCATTGGCGGCACCTCAATAGCCGGCCAATTTCCACCAAAGCCTCATCAAGACCGACAATGTCCGGGCGAACCTTTTCCCCCCGAGCCGCCAATTGCTGAGCCAGTTTGGTATATGCAGGTATTTCCAGCCCGGCGGCTTCAATATCGGCAACGCCCATAAATACCTCCCGAGGTGGCCCGTTTTTAATAATCCGGCCTTCCTGCATAACCACCAAACGGTCAGCCAGGCCGGCTATCTCGTTAATGTTATGGGTAACCCATACAATTGTCAGGTTTTGCTCCCGGTGTAGTTCTCTCATCCGGGCCAGCAGATTTTTTCTGGTTCCCGGGTCCAGACCGGCAGTAGGTTCATCCAATACCAACAATTGCGGTCGCATCGACAGTACACTGGCAATAGCCACCCGCCGCTTTTCCCCGCCACTTAAATGAAAAGGTATCCGCTGCCGGAAACTGTGGTAATCCAGCCCTAACAAAAGCATCGCTTCCTGCACCCTAATGACTGCCACGTCCTCAGTAAGACCCTGATTTCTTGGCCCAAAAGCAATTTCATCAAAAACCGTAGCCTCAAACAACTGGTGTTCCGGATATTGAAAAACCATCCCTATAGCCGTGCGCAAAGCTACCGGGATCCTCTTCATTGCGCCGATATCCACCCCATTCACCACTACTCTGCCTGTAGTTGGTCTGAGTAAACCGTTAAGATGCTGAATCAGCGTAGATTTTCCGGAGCCGGTGGCACCCACAATACCGATCCATTCTCCGTCTGCAACCTGCAGATTAACCTCCTGCAAAGCAGTGCGGGCATAGGTTGTCCCGGCAGCATAGACATGGCTCAGATTCTCAATCAGGATTGACATAGCCATTTCACCATTTCATCAACTGTTAAAATATCAGCAGGTATAGCAAAGCCCGCTTCCCGTAAACCATCCGCCAATTGGGCTACCGGCGTAACATCCAGGCCGGTAGCCCGCAGTAATGACAGTTTGCCGAAAACTCCGGCTGGTTTATCATCAGCCACCACAGACCCGCCGCACATTACCAGCACACGCTCGGCCAATAAAGCCTCTTCCATGTGATGAGTTATCAAAATAACTGTCAGACCTTCCTGGCGGTTAAGTCGGCGGATAGTATCCAAAACTTCCCGCCGCCCCTTGGGGTCCAACATTGCTGTGGGTTCGTCCAAAATAATGCACTGCGGCCGCATCGCTAACAACCCGGCAATAGCCACTCTTTGTTTCTGGCCGCCGGAAAGCAGGTGTACCGGATGCTCCCAACACGCGGTCATATCCACCAACGCCAGCGCTTCCGCTACCCGGCGGCTAATCTCTTGCGGGTCTAAGGCCATATTTTCAGGACCAAATGCAACATCTTCAGCAACTGTTGATGCCACCAACTGATTTTCCGGATTTTGAAAAACCATCCCTACTTTTGTACCAGGCGATATAGTCTCAATAGCAGCACCGTCCACCAGGATACGTCCGCTTACAGGTCGCAAGAGACCGTTTAGCAATCGAGCCAGGGTCGATTTACCGGATCCGTTAGGGCCGATAACAGCCAAAAATTCACCCCCGGCCACGGCTAGGCTAAGCTTTCGGATTATAGCGATAGCTTCGTCCGCAGCTGACGGATATGAAAACTCAACCTGCTCCAGCATAAACGCCGTACCCATTTTTCATTCCCCGCTCTTGTTATAATATTACACTACTTGCTTATCAGCACATAGAAAAACAGAAGCCAGGAAATATGTTTACTACTCCGTAAACCATCCTGACCTCAAGCACTCCTGCTAATACTTAAACCAGCTCCAGAATCACTATTTCGGCAGCATCGCCACGGCGATGACCGACTTTGATAATCCGGGTATAACCCCCCGAACGCTCAGCATACCTGGTTGCCAGTACATCAAACAGTTTCTTGACCACTTCTTCATCAAAGAGATATTCCATTGCCTGTCTCCGGGCATGCAAATCGCCGCGCTTACCCAGAGTAATCATTTTTTCGGCCAATCTGTTGACAGATTTTGCTTTGGGAGCGGTGGTTTGAATTCTTTCTTCCCGCAGCAGCGAAGTTACCATGTTGCGCAGCATGGCAATCCTCTGGTCTGTCGGGCGTCTGAGTTTTTCAAAAGCCATAGCTTTTTCCCTCCCTTATAGTATACTTAAAATTTAATCATCGGATTTTTTTAATGACAGCCCCAGTTCTTCCAACTTCTGAATGACCTCTTCCAGAGACTTTTTCCCCAAGTTGCGAACTTTAATCATGTCTTCTTCGGTCCGCAAGGTCAATTCCTCCACAGTATTAATACCGGCCCTCTTCAGGCAGTTGTATGAACGTACGGAGAGATCCAATTCTTCAATGGTCATCTCCAGAATCTTGTCTTTTTCCTCTTCTTCCTTTTCCACCATAATTTCTACATCGCTGATATTTTCCGTCAGTCCCATAAAAAGCCGCAAGTGCTCGTTTAGGATTCTGGCGGATAAACTGGTGGCCTCGTCAGGACGAATACTGCCGTCAGTCCATACCTCCAGGGTCAGTTTATCATAATTAGTAACCTGCCCCACGCGGGTATCCTCAATGGTGTAATTAACCTTGCGGACCGGAGTAAACGCGGAATCCACCGGAATCACACCAATGACATGATCTTCTTTTTTATTTTTATCAGCTGCCACGTAACCCCGCCCTTTAGTTACCATGATTTCCATGAACAGGCGACCCCGGTCTGATACTGTGGCTATATGCAAATCCGGGTTCAGGATTTCCACATCAGCATCGGCAATGATATCCGCGGCGGTTACCAAACCTTCTTTGTCCACTTCAACACGCAGGACTTTCTCTTCATCCGAATGCAACTTAATGCACAGATTCTTGAGATTGATAATGATGTCCGTAACATCTTCCACAACCCCGGGTACGGTGGAAAACTCATGCAGAACACCATCAATCTTCACGGAAGTAATAGCGCCGCCCGGTAATGACGACAACAGAATCCGACGCAGGGAATTTCCCAGCGTAATCCCGTAACCTTTTTCCAGCGGTTCCACCACAAACTTGCCATAGGTGTTATTTTCATTAATTTCCACACAATCAATTTTAGGTTTTTCAATTTCCAACATAAGTGACCCTCCTTCACGGAATCGGTTGACTTACCTGGAGTATAACTCTACGATAAGGTGTTCCTCGAGAGGTGCGTCAATCTGATCTCGCGAAGGGAATGCAACCACCTTTCCCGCAAACTGGTCAACATCCAGCTCCAGCCAGGCCGGTGGAGTTTTTCTGGCCGCCTGTTCAACCAGTTCCTTAACCCTAGGCACATCTTTACTGCCTTCTCTGATTGCGACAACATCACTGACCTTTACCTGAAAGGAAGGAATGTTTACTTTTCTGCCACTTACAGTAAAATGTCCATGGCGCACCAATTGTCTGGCTTCAGCCCTTGAAGCACCAAACCCCAACCGGTAAACAACATTATCCAGTCTTCTTTCTAATAAACGCAAGAGGTTATCACCGGTAATACCTTGCTGGCGATCGGCCTTAGCAAAGTAGTTGCGAAACTGTTTTTCCAAAATACCATACATTCTCCTGGCTTTTTGTTTTTCCCGCAGCTGCAATCCGTATTCAGAAACCTTTTTACTACGCGCCTGCCCATGCTGGCCAGGAGCATAACCCTTTCTATCAATGGCGCATTTATCGGAATAGCATCTGTCGCCTTTCAGATACAATTTAGCACCTTCCCGACGGCAGAGCCGGCAAACAGGACCTGTGTATCTTGCCATCTCAGTACAACACCTCCTATACTCTTCTTCTTTTGGGTGGCCGGCACCCGTTATGAGGAATCGGGGTTACATCTTTAATCATGTTTACTTCCAGCCCGGCAGCCTGCAAAGCCCTGATAGCGGCCTCCCGGCCGGCCCCGGGTCCTTTAACAAATACCTCTACTTCCTTCATGCCATGCTCCATAGCCTCTTTAGCCGCTGATTCCGCAGCCATCTGGGCAGCAAAAGGTGTGCTTTTCCGGGAACCCTTGAAGCCCATTATGCCTGCACTGGCCCAGGACACAGCAGCACCGGTTTTGTCAGTAATAGTAATAATGGTATTGTTAAAAGTAGATCTAATATGGGCTACACCCTGGTCCACGTTTTTCCGCTCTTTACGTTTAGCCCTGACTCTTCGTGCCATACTCTTTCCCCCTTTACAGTTTATTTCTTACGCCTTACACCAACAGTCTTCTTGGGACCTTTTCTGGTCCGGGCATTAGTTTTTGTTTTTTGGCCACGCACCGGCATACCCCGGCGATGACGCAAGCCACGATAACAGCCGATTTCCATCAAACGCTTAATATTCAGGGAAATCTCACGTCTGAGGTCACCTTCTACCTTAAAGTTCTTTTCTATAATTTCCCTCAGCTTATTGACCTCTTCTTCAGTCAAGTCCCGCACCCGGGTATCCGGTTTTACACCGCTTTTGGCCAGGATCTCCTGAGCCGTTGGGCGACCGACGCCAAAAATATAGGTCAGAGCAATCTCTACCCGTTTCTCTCTGGGTAAATCCACCCCAGCAATTCTCGCCATTTAGCAAAACACCTCCATTTATCCCTGCTTTTGCTTATGTTTAGGATTTTCGCAAATCACCATGACCTTGCCTTTTCGCTTGATGATTTTGCATTTTTCGCAAATCGGCTTTACCGATGATCGTACTTTCATCTGTTTATATCCTCCTTCCGGCCAAAGCCCTACTTAAACCGGTAGACAATCCGCCCGCGCGACAAGTCGTACGGCGATAATTCTATCGTGACTTTATCACCCGGCAGGATACGTATAAAATTCATCCTGATTTTACCGGAAACATGGGCCAATACTTTATGCCCATTTTCCAGTTCAACGCGGAACATGGCATTCGGCAGCGGTTCAATTACAGTCCCCTCAACCTCGATTACGTCCTGTTTTGACATCAGGCCAACCAACCTCCTTATGTTCGACCGTTCTCATTCATCCCGGCAGAACCCCGTTCACTGATGGCCCGGGCTACCTCTTCGTCCGTTATCCGCTCCCCCCGGGCCAATCGGGCGGCAATTTCACCGGCATTCGCCAATGTCGCCTGCAGGTGCCGCACATTTTTTTTCTTAGGGTTCTGGACCTTACGGCTTTCTCCGTCAACTACCCGAACAAAGGCTGCGTTCAAAACATCATAAACCAAAAACAAATTCCCCTGATCACGACCTGCTTTTGATTTTACAAACTGTCCTACAATCATCTCACCATTCGACACCTTACGCACCTCCCGAGGATCAAACACTAAACCCTGCACAAGCTAAAGCTTGGTCAAAATCTCCGGTTCGCCTTCAGTCACCGCAATGGTATGCTCAAAGTGGGCAGAAAGTCTTTTGTCTTTAGTCACCACTGTCCAGTTGTCCGTCAGAGTCATGACCTCGTGGGTACCCAAGTTGACCATGGGCTCAATAGCTAATGTCATCCCGGACTTAAGCCGCGGGCCGCGCCCGGACTTTCCAAAGTTAGGTACCTGCGGCTCCTCATGCATATGCCTGCCAATTCCGTGTCCAACATAGTCCCTGACTACTGAATAGCCGTTTGCTTCCACAAATGTTTGAATAGCATTGGATATATCAGTCAGCCGATTACCATCACGGGCCTGCTCAATACCTACATACAAGGACCATTCTGTTATTTTGAGCAGGTTCAAAGCCTCGGCTCCCACGTCTCCAACCGGTAAAGTTACAGCGCTGTCGCCATAATAACCATTTATTACCGCGCCAATATCAATACTAATAATATCACCATTTTCCAGATTCTTTAAACCCGGAATACCGTGTACCACTTGTTCATTGACAGAAGCACAAATGGAGGCCGGAAATCCATGATATCCTTTAAAAGCTGGTTGAGCTCCGCTTTTCAAAATAAAACCCTCGGCAATCCTGTCCAGTTCTTTTGTCGTAACCCCCGGCTTTACAGCTTTCGCCAGTTCTTCATGAACTTGAGCCACAATACGTCCGGCATCGCGCATATATTTTAATTCCCTGTCAGATTTACATGTAATCACTGTGTCTCTCCCAACTACTTCATAAAACCTTGGTAATGTTTCATTAATAAATGGGATTCTATCTGTTTCATGGTTTCCAGGGCCACTCCGACAATAATTAATAATGATGTACCGCCAAAATACACATTCTGAATCTTCGTTGTGGCCATGAGCACCGTGGGCAGCACTGCAATCAAAGCTAAAAAGATAGCGCCTGACAGAGTAATTCTCGTTAACACACGATCCAGGTATTCGGCTGTAGGTCGCCCCGGTCGCAGCCCGGGAATAAACCCGCCGTGTTTTTTCATGTTATCAGCCACATCCATTGGGTTAAAGGTAATGGATGTATAGAAATAGGCAAAGAAAATAATCAATAAGCCGTAAGAAATACTATGCAACCATCCGCCCCAAGCAAAAATATCAAGTACCCACTTAGCCGCATTATTTGTCGGAAAAAAATTAGCGATAGTGGTAGGGAACAACAGTATCGAAGAAGCAAAAATTACCGGAATTACACCTGCCTGGTTTACCTTTAGGGGAATATGGGTGCTCTGACCGCCGTAAACCCGCCGGCCAACCACCCGCTTGGCATACTGCACCGGAATCCTGCGCTGACCTTCGTTTACGGCAACCACTGCGGCAATTACTACTGCGCCAATTGCCACCAGCATAAGTACACTAAACGGATTGATGGTACCGGCTTGCATTCCTTCATACAACCGGTAAAGAGCGCCAGGGATACTGGAAACAATACCCGCGAAAATAATCAGGGAAATACCGTTACCGATACCTTTTTCAGTAATCTGCTCACCCAGCCACATCAGGAATGCCGTACCTGCCGTAAGCGTAATACTAATAAGCAGGAAAGATCCGACACCCGGATTGGTCAAAGCACCGGCCGCTCTCAAAGTAAAAGCCATCCCCAATGCTTGGATGAAACCCAGCACAACTGTAGCGTAACGAATATACTGAGTAATCTTTTTGCGACCCTCGTCACCTTCCTTGGACAGTTTTTCCAGCGTCGGAATAACTACCGTCAGAAGCTGCATAATAATAGATGCGTTAATGTACGGGGTAATGCTCATGGCAAAAATAGAAAACCTTCTAAAGGATCCGCCGGAAATTACATCAAAGAAGCCCAGCAGGGAACCGCCCCCACCAGCAATCAGTTTTTCAATGGCATCATGGTTAATGTCCGGTACCGGCACATGCGCGCCAATCCGAAAAACCAAAAACATTAGCAACGTAAAAATAATTTTTTTCCTAAGATCCCCAGCTTTAAGGGAACTTTTTAGAGCGTCTAACAAAACTAAATCACCTCGGCTTTTCCGCCGGCAGCCGTAATTTTGTCAATCGCTGCCTTACTAAAAGCATGAACCTGAACGGTCAGCGACTTTTCCAGCTCGCCCTTGCCCAGAATCTTCACGCCGTCTTTGATGGACTTAATCACACCGGCTTCTTTAAGCATAGATGGTGTCACTACTGCACCATTATCAAACTTATTAAGGGCGCTGACATTTATTGCCACTATCTCCTTGGCAAATATATTGGTAAAGCCTCGTTTGGGTACCCGTTGAATCAGCGGTTTTTGACCACCTTCAAAACCGGGTCGGACACCGCCACCGGAACGGGCTTTTTGCCCTTTGTGTCCCCGGCCTGCAGTCTTACCCAAACCGGAGCCGATACCCTGGCCTTTACGGGTGGGCTTTGGTCTGGCACCAGGAACAGGCTTCAAATTATGCAGTTCCATAAATACACCTCCCTCAGATTTTGGCTCCGTTTTGTTTATGAAACTTCTTCGACTTTCACTAGGTGAGAGACTTTGTGAATCATCCCGCGGATCTGCGGCGTATCGTTGTGTTCAGCGGAACTATTCAGCTTGCTCAACCCAAGTGTCCGCACGGTAGCTCTCTGGTCCCCGGGAGTACCAATCACACTCTTCACCAGTGTTACACGCAGTTTTTGTGCCATCTGTGTAAACCTCCTAACCTAAGAGCTCTTCCACCGTTTTGCCGCGCAGCTTGGCGACTTCTTCGGCTTTTTTAAGGCTTTTTAGTGCTTCCATTGTTGCATTCACCATATTATGGGCATTATTGGAGCCCAATGATTTAGTGAGAATATCCTTAACCCCGGCCAGTTCCAAAATCGCCCGTACAGGTCCACCGGCAATTACTCCGGTACCTTCGGAAGCCGGCTTCAGGAGCACTTTTCCGGCACCAAAAACACCGACCGCCTCATGCGGGATAGTAGTACCGACAATAGGTACATGCACCAGGTTTTTCTTAGCATCCTCAATCCCCTTACGGATTGACTCCGGCACTTCACCAGCTTTACCAAGTCCGGCACCAACATATCCACTGCCGTCACCCACTACCATCAAAGCACTGAAACTGAACCGCCGCCCGCCTTTAACAACTTTGGCCACTCGGTTTATGTGAACCACTCTTTCAACTAATTCAAGTTTATTGGCGTCAATTCTCGCCATCATTTTCCCTCCTTCATTAAAAAGACTTTCGATAAGGCAAAGCGCCTAATTCAGCCTTTTTTATGCTGTATAGTGCAACAGACTAGAAGTCTAACCCGGCTTCCCTGGCAGCGTCAGCCAGTGCTTTCACACGGCCGTGATAAATACTGCCGCCCCGGTCAAATACTACTTGTTTGATACCTTTTTCCACAGCTTTTTGGGCGATTGCCTTGCCTACGGCCTGGGCGGCACTAATATCCCCACCTGCCCCTACCTGACCTTTAACAGCAGGCTCCATGGTAGATGCCGATACCAGTGTTATCCCATTTGTATCATCAATAACCTGAGCATAAATATGAACCAAACTTCTATATACGCTTAATCTCGGACGTTCAGGAGTTCCGGCGACTTTTTTGCGGACCCGCAAACGACGCTTTTGTCTGTCGGCCTTGCGATTAACCTGTTTGAACAACAAAACTCACTCCTTTCCGACTTGTTTTCCACGGTGACTCCTTTTTACTTCTTCTTGCCGCCGGTCTTACCAACCTTGCGGCGGATACGTTCACCTTCGTATTTAATACCTTTCCCTTTATAAGGTTCCGGTTCACGAACCGCCCGTACATTAGCGGCAAAAGCACCGACCATTTCCTTATCAATACCCTTGACAATTATCTTGGTAGGAACGGGCACTTCAACCTCAAGTCCGTTCTTCGGTTCCATCTCCACCGGATGGGAATAGCCCACAGAAATAACAAGGTTATTTCCCTGCTTGGAAGCCCGGTAACCAACCCCGGTAAGTTCCAGCGCCTTTTCAAAACCTTTGGTAACGCCCTCTACCATATTGTTCACCAGGGTTCTGGTTAACCCGTGCAATGAACGGTGCAGCTTGTTATCAGTGGGCCGCTCAATCCGCAGCACATTATCTTCCTTAACTAATTGCATATCTCTATGCAGTTCCCTTGACAACTGCCCTTTTGGTCCTTTTACCGTAACCAGGTTGCCGTCAATTTTGACTTCTACGCCCTGGGGAATAGTAATTGGCTGTCTGCCAATTCTGGACATGTTCACACCTCCTGACTCAAACTAAAACTGTTATTACCACACGTAGCAGATGACCTCGCCACCTAGGCCCTCTCTGCGGGCCTGCTTATCTGTCATAATACCCTTGGATGTGGAAATAATCGCAATCCCCAAACCACCAAGCACTTTAGGTACTTCGTCTTTTTTCGCATACACTCTTAGGCCCGGCTTACTAATCCGCTTGAGTCCGGTTATTACTTTTTCCCGATTCGGGCCGTATTTCAAATAAATCCTGATAATACCCTGCTTGCCATCCTCTATATATTCGCAATCCTTGATAAAGCCTTCTTTTTTAAATATCTCCGCAATCGCCTTTTTAGTACGGGACGCGGGAATCTCGACTTTATCATGATAGACCAAAGTTGCGTTTCTGACCCTGGTCAGCAGATCTGCAATAGGATCTGTCATAGCCATTTGCACCTAACCTCCTTCCTGTCTGTTACCAACTGGCTTTCCTCACACCCGGGATCTCACCACGGTAAGCCCGTTCACGGAAACAAATCCGGCACATACCAAACTTTCTCAAATAAGCATGAGGTCTCCCACATAATTTACATCTGTTATAACCGCGCACTGAAAATTTAGGAGTTCTTTTTTGACTTACGACCATGGATTTTTTTGCCACCAGTATTCCCCCCTTTTCTTAGGAGTGTTTTTTATTCCGCTCAATATCATGCCGTAAAAGGCCTGTTACTGCTCTCTAAACGGCATACCCAGTTCTCTTAACAATTCCCGGGCCTCTTCGTCATTTTGGGCACTGGTCACAAAAACTATGTCCATCCCGCGAATCTTATCAATCTTATCATACTCAACCTCGGGAAAAATCAATTGCTCCCGCACGCCAAGAGTGTAATTACCCCGACCGTCAAAGGACTTGGGGGAAACACCCCGGAAATCCCGTACCCGCGGTAAAGTAACATTTAAAAGTTTATCAACAAACTCATACATGCGTTCACCCCGCAGCGTTACCTTGCAACCTATGGGCATCCCTGCCCGCAGCTTAAAGCCGGCAATGGATTTCTTAGCCCTGGTAACCACTGGCTTCTGACCGGTGATTAAAGCCAAATCGCCCACCGCGGCATCAATAGCCTTGGCATTTTGAATAGCCTCGCCAATACCCATATTGATAACAACCTTTTCCAGCTTAGGAATTTGCATTACGTTTTTATAAGCAAACTTTTCTTTCAGTCTGCCGGCTACTTCATTTATAAATTTTTCTTTCAGCCTGGCCACAGTTTAACCTCCCTTCGTTCAGGAATTACTTGTCAAAAGCGTCGCCGCATTTTTTACATACCCGGATCTTCTTGCCATTAGCCAGAATTTCCTTGCCAATCCGGCGTGGTGCATTGCATTTAGAGCAAAATACCATCACATTGGAACTATGCACCGGTGCCGGCTTTTCGACTATCCCACCCTGCGGCATTTTTTGTGTAGGTTTACTGTGTCGTTTAACAGTATTAACACCCTCTACTACAACCCGGCTTTTTTTGGGCTCTACCTCAAGTATTTTACCCTTCTTGCCGGCATCTTTGCCAGTGATTACTACGACAGTATCGCCTTTTTTAACATGTACTTTTGAAGTCGTCACGGTTTACACCTCCTAGAGCACTTCCGGTGCTAGAGAAATAATCTTCATAAAATCCCGATCCCGCAATTCCCGGGCTACCGGCCCAAATATCCGGGTTCCTCTCGGGTTTCTTGCATCGTTAATAACAACTGCCGCATTTTCATCAAACTTAATATATGAACCGTCCGGTCTTTTAATTTCTTTTCTCGTCCGCACAACTACCGCTTTGACCACATCGCCTTTCTTGACAACGCCGCCTGGTGTTGCCTCTTTAACGGCAGCCACGATGATGTCGCCCACCCTGGCATAGCGACGAAAAGACCCGCCCAGCACCCTAATGCACAACAGCTTTCTGGCGCCGGTATTGTCAGCAACGTTAAGCGTTGTTTCAGCTTGAATCACGACCGATACCTCCTTTATAAGACTAGCCAAAGTGCAAATACATGGCCGGGAAATTAAATCTGTTCTTCCCGCTCAAGTATTTCCACTACCCGCCAGCATTTATCCTTACTTAAGGGCCTGGTTTCCATTAACCTTACCTTGTCGCCGCTGCGGCAAGCGTTTTGCTCATCATGGGCTTTAAACCTCTTGGTCCGCTTTATAGTCTTTCCGTACAAAGGATGACGAACCAGTGTCTCCACCGCTACAACAACGGTCTTATCCATTTTATTGCTAACAACTTTACCAATTTGCGACTTTCTGGCCTTGCGCTCTTCCAACTTTTACAGCCCCCTTCCGTAACCATCTGGGATTATCCTTAACCTTCCTGAGCCTTCAATTCCCGCTCCCGGATCACTGTTTTCACCTGAGCAATAGAGTGCCTTACTTCCCTAATCCGCATAGGATTTTCCAACTGACCGGTAGCTAACTGAAAGCGTAGTTTGAAGAGTTCATCCTTCAAATCGTCCACTTTACGGGTCAATTCATCATCAGAGAAATCACGAATCTCTTTAGCTTTCACTAGCGTCACCACCAATCTCTTCGCGTTTGACAATTTTGGTCCTTATAGGCAGCTTATGGGATGCCAAGCGCAGGGCTTCACGGGCAATTTCCTCACTGACGCCGGCCAGCTCAAACATAATCCGGCCCGGTTTCACCACCGCTACCCAATATTCCGGTGCACCTTTACCGCTACCCATCCGGGTTTCTGCCGGCTTCGCAGTAATAGGCTTATCCGGGAAAATTTTAATCCATACCTTACCGCCCCGTTTAATATACCTGGTCATAGCTATCCGGGCGGCTTCAATCTGTCTATTGGTAATCCAAGCCGGTTCAAGAGCCTGCAAACCGAATTCGCCAAAAGCGATTTCACTGCCGCCTTTAGCTTTACCGGCCAAATGGCCCCGGTGTTGCCGGCGATGTTTTACTCTTTTTGGTACCAGCATTGATTATTCTCCTCCTTCCTTGGCGGTTGCAGTCTTCGCTTCCGGAAGAACTTCACCCTTATAAATCCAACACTTTACACCGATTTTACCGTAAGTAGTATCAGCTTCAGCAAATCCATAATCAATATCGGCCCGCAAAGTATGCAAAGGCACTTTACCTTCATTATACCGTTCAGTCCGGGCAATCTCCGCCCCAGCCAGCCGCCCGGCGCAGGAAATTTTAATCCCCTGAGCACCCATCCGCATTGACCGGGAAACCGTTTGTTTCATAGCCCGCCGGAAGGAAATCCGCTTTTTTAATTGGGCGGCAACATTTTCAGCCACTAATTGGGCATCCAGCTCGGGCACTTTAACTTCTACAATATTAATATTTACATGCTTGCCTGTGGTTTTTTCCAGTTCCTTACGTAGGGCTTCCACTTCTGTGCCACCTCGGCCAATGACAATTCCCGGTTTGGCGGTATGAATGGATATTTTAACCCGGCTGGCAGCCCGCTCTATTTCAACCCTGGAAATTCCGGCGGCAAAAAGTTTTTTCTTGATATATTCTCTAAGCTTAATATCTTCCAGCAACAGGTCGGAATAATCCTTCTCGGCGTACCACCTGGCATCCCAATCCTTAATAATCCCTAACCGTAATCCTTTAGGATGAACTTTTTGACCCACTCATTATCCCTCCTTTTTCTCCCGCACTACTACGGTAATATGACTGGTCCTTTTCCGAATCAAATCTGCCCGGCCCATAGCCCGCGGCTTAAAACGCTTTAAGGTAGGCCCCTGGTCCACATATACCTCAGCAATGTACAAAGCGTCCCGATCCAATTCCAAATTATGTTCGGCATTGGCTGCCGCTGATTTTACTACTTTTCCCACCGCATCTGCAGCCCTTTGGGGCGTAAACTTTAAAATAGCGATGGCTTCGCCAATTTTCTTCCCCCGAATAAGGTCAACAACCTGCCGCACTTTGCGGGGGGAAATTCGGATGTATTTAGCAACTGCTTTTGCTTCCATATCTAACAACCCCCTCTCGCTATTTCAAGGCAGACGAACGCTCAGTATGCCCCCCGTGTCCTCTGAAAAACCTGGTGGGTGCAAATTCACCGAGTTTGTGTCCGACCATATCCTCGGTAATATACACAGGTACATGCTTGCGCCCATCGTGAACGGCAACAGTATGACCAACCATTTGCGGAAAAATTGTGGAGCGGCGAGACCATGTCTTTATTACCTTTTTTTCGTTCTTGTCATTCATTTCTTCTATTTTGTTAAACAGTTTGGCCTCTACATAAGGGCCTTTTTTGAGAGATCTGCTCATAAAACTATTTAGCCTCCCTTCATCTCAAGTATCCATTAAGCAGTAATTACTTCGTTCTCCGCTTAAGAATGTACTTATCGGACGGTTTCTTCTTCTTACGGGTGCGCGCACCTAATGCCGGTTTACCCCAAGGTGTAACTGGGTTTCGACCGACAGGTGAACGTCCTTCACCACCGCCGTGGGGGTGATCCACCGGGTTCATAACTACCCCCCGGACGGAAGGACGCTTGCCCAGCCAACGGGATCGGCCGGCTTTGCCGATAGTAATATTTTCATGATCCAGGTTACCCACCTGACCAATGGTGGCCCGGCAGTTGATATGCACCCTCCGTACTTCACCGGACGGCATCCGGATTTGGGCGTATTCGCCTTCTTTGGCCATCAACTGGGCAAAAGTACCGGCTGACCGAACCATCTGAGCGCCTTTTTCAGGTTTAAGCTCAATATTATGAATAACTGTACCCACCGGAATGTTTTTTAAAGGCATGGCGTTGCCTACTTTTATATCTGAATCAGCGCCAGAAACAACCGTATCGCCAACTTTCAGTCCCTGCGGGGCAATAATATACTTTTTGTCACCATCGGCATAATGCAATAAAGCAATCCGGGAAGTCCGGTTAGGGTCATACTCTATCGTAGCAACCTTTGCCGGAACACCGTCTTTGTTGCGTTTAAAATCAATGATTCTATATTGACGCTTGTGTCCACCACCACGATGCCTTACAGTGATTCTCCCCTGATTATTACGCCCGGATTTTATCTTCAGCGGCTCAAGCAGTGATTTTTCCGGTTGATCAGTAGTAATTTCCGCGAAGTCTGCAACAGTCATGGTCCGTCTTCCCGGCGAAGTGGGTTTAAACTTTTTAACTGCCATTAAAATTCCCTCCTTTACACAGGAATTACATTAAATTCCCTCAAAAATTTCAATCTTGTCGCCCGCTTTTAACTTTACAATAGCTTTTTTGCGGTTAGCGGTCCGGCCAACGTAACGGCCCATCCGCTTTTCCTTACCCTTAACATTCATCGTATTTACATTCAGTACAGTCACGTTAAATATTTCTTCTACAGCATTCTTTATTTCAATCTTATTTGCTGCAGGGTCAACGTAAAATGTATACTTATTTTCTTCCAAAAGCGCCATACTGTGCTCGGAAACCACCGGTTTTCTTAAGACATCACGTGGATTACGCATTATGCCAGCACCTCCTCCACTTTGGATACCGCATCTTTGGTAATCACCAATTTTTCATGATTTAGAATATCATAGACATTCAAACCCGATGCGAAGGTCGGCGTAACGCCGGGCATGTTCCGCGCTGACTTAACCACATTTGTATCTACTCCGGCGGTCACTACCAGCGCTTTTTTATCAATTCTGAGGTTGTTGAGAATAGCCTCCATGTCCTTGGTTTTCGGCTGCTGTAAACTGAGTTCATCCAGCACAATAATATTGCCGTTCTGCACCTTTGAAGAAAGAGCAGATTTGATGGCTACACGTCTAATTTTCTTAGGCATGGTATATTTATATGACCGAGTGTGGGGTCCAAAAACGATACCGCCGGTGCGCCATATCGGTGAACGGGTAGATCCGGCCCGGGCGCGCCCAGTCCCTTTTTGCCGCCACGGTTTTCTGCCGCCGCCACGAACTTCAGCCCGGGTCTTGGTATCAGCCGTACCTAAACGACGGTTGGCCAAATGCATTACTACCACATCATGCATGGCCCCTTCGTTAATTTTAACCCCAAAAATATCGTCCTTTAGTTCAATATCACCAATTTGTTCACCACTTACATTATATAAAGCTACTTTAGGCATGTTGCTTCCTCCTTTCCGCAATAATCCTATGCTTTAACACTGTTGCTGATCATAATTAAGCTGCCTTTGGGTCCGGGAATAGCGCCTCTAACCAACAAAATGTTGCGTTCGACATCCACCCGCACCACTTCTAGATTTTGTACGGTAACCCGCTCGCCACCGGTTCTGCCTGGAAGCCTACGACCCTTGAAAACCCTGGCCGGACCCTTCGCACCCAGTGAACCGGGCCGACGGTGATATTTGGAACCATGCGCCATAGGTCCCCGCTGAAAACCATGCCGCTTTATGCCGCCGGCAAAGCCTTTACCTTTAGAGGTGCCCACTACGTCAACATGCTCACCGGCATCAAAAAGGTCAGCTTTAATTTCCTGACCAACCTGATAATCATCCGCATTATCTATCCGAACTTCCCGCAGATACCGCAGCGGTTTCTGCTCGACCTTGGCATAATGCCCCTTCAGCGGCTTATTTACCAGAGCTTCCCGTTTTTCGCCAAAACCCAGTTGAATCGCGTTATAGCCGTCAGTCTCGGTGGTCTTCTTCTGGACAACCACACACGGTCCCGCTTCAATAACTGTAACAGGTACAATTTCGCCTGTTTTTTTAAAAATTTGAGTCATTCCTATTTTTTTACCTAAAAGTCCTTTGGACATTAATTGTGCACCTCCTGTTTGTTTAGAGTGCCCTATTGGTCAAGTAAGGTTCCCCTGACATGGGACACTATAATAGGTGTCAGGTCTCAGGTCTCACCTATCACCTATCACCTGTCACCTGTCACCTGTTTTAGAGTTTAATCTCTATGTCAACACCTGCCGGTAGGTCAAGTCGCATTAAGGCATCTACAGTTTTAGGAGTTGGCTCAAGAATATCGATTAACCGCTTGTGAGTCCGCATTTCAAACTGTTCCCGGGAATCTTTATTCACATGCGGGCTTCTCAATATAGTATAAATATTTTTCTCTGTCGGCAGCGGAACCGGTCCGGCTACGCTGGCCCCAGTCCTCTTCGCAGTATCCACAATTTTTTCCGCGGACTGATCTATAATTTTGTGATCAAAGGCCTTCAGCCTGATCCGAATTTTTTGTTTGCTCATTAACAATAACCTCCTTACGCCCGATTTAAAATACGGACATTCTCAGTGAAAATTCCCCAACCATGTTGGCAACCTCTCACCTCATCGCGTTGTCCTTTACGTGAAAGTGAAAATAGAGGAGGGATAAGTACCACAACCTGGTGGTCGCAGTACTTATACTCCTAATGGTTATTAATACGTGATTTACTCTCTGATGGCAGTTACCACACCGGAGCCGACAGTACGACCGCCTTCGCGGATAG
>CAZWUW010000049.1:0-22224 GCA_964636895.1 uncultured Eubacteriales bacterium | reverse complement strand
TTATTTTGAAGGCTTTACGAAGTTTACTTTGCATAACGGTTTACTTTGCATAAGGAGGGCCCTTAAGTCCATTACTTGCAAACATACTACTTGATGAGGTTGATAAGGAACTAGAAAAGAGAGGTCATAGATTCTGTCGCTTCGCCGATGATTGTAATATTTATACTAAAAGCGAAAAGGCAGGCAAAAGAGTAATGGGCAGTATTAAAGAAATAATTGAAGGGTGCCTAAAGCTAAAAGTAAATGAAAACAAAAGTGCAGTAGACCTTGTGTCTAAAAGGAAATTTCTTGGATTCTCTTTAGGGCTTGGAAAAGAAGGAGCTTATATAAGAATCCATGACAAATCCTATAAGAGATTCAAGGACAGAGTTAGAGAGATAACCAACCGCAATACGGGAATAAGTATGGAATCTAGACTAAAGAAGCTAAACCAATTCCTTGTAGGCTGGATAAATTATTTTGCAGTTGCAAAGGCAATGAAGAAAGTGTCTGCGTTGGAGAGCTGGATAAGACGCAGGTTGCGAGCCTGTATCTGGAAACAGTGGAAGAAGGTAAAGACTAAAGGTCAAAACCTAATGAAGCTTGGTCTCCCGAAACACAAGGCATGGGTATTTGCCAACACAAGAAAAGGCTACTGGAGAATATCCAATAGCCCAATCTTAAGCACAACTCTAAGTAATAAATATCTTGAAAATCTGGGATACAAGAGCATATCTAAAAGATATCAATTAATACATAATTCTTAATGAACCGCCGTATACCGAACGGTACGTACGGTGGTGTGAGAGGACGGCAGATAAAATAATTATTTGCCCCCTACTCGATTTTTTAGGGTATATTAAATTGGAGGGGGGTTATGAGCATGCACTACCGGCCGGACCGCTGGCTATCGATGTTGCTGCCCGGAACCGTAATTATTTTACTGCTGGCAGCTTGGGAAACAGCTGTTGACCGGGGCGGCATAGAAAAATGGATTTTGCCAAGCCCGACCACGGTGTTAAAGGCTTTTTGGCAGGCCCGGGATTTAATCTGGCAGCACAGCCTGTATACAGTCGCCGAGACGGCGGCCGGTTTTGGCATCGCTATTGTATTGGCAGTGGTCACGGCTACGCTGATGGACCTGTCGGACTGGTTGAAAAAAACTGTATATCCCCTGCTGGTTATTTCTCAGACCATTCCTATTATTGCCGTTGCGCCGTTGTTTATCATCTGGTTTGGTTATGGCCTGGCACCCAAAATTATGGTGGTGGCGCTGGTCTGTTTTTTTCCCATCACAGTTAATCTGGCTGACGGTTACCGGCTGGTGGACAATGACATGATCCGTCTTATGTCCGCCATGGGAGCAAACAAGTATCAGATTTTTCGGCTGGTGAAGTTACCGGCGGCTTTGCCTTTTTTCTTTTCCGGGCTGCGCATAGCCGGTACATACAGTGTTATGGGGGCAGTTATTGGCGAATGGCTGGGGGCCAGTCAGGGGCTGGGAGTCTTAATGACCCGTTCCGCCCATTCGTTTTTGACCGAGCGGGTTTTTGCCGTCATAATGGTAATTATCATATTGAGCTTGGCCTTTTGTTTTTTGATTGATATGCTGGCCCGGCTGGTTATGCCGTGGTTTTACCGTGAGCAGGAATTGATGCGGCGATAGCGATAAATTTTTGGCGATAGCGGCAAATTTTATAGAGCAGATATTATAAGGGAGTTGATATTATGTTAAAAAAGAGTCGTTATAAAATCTGGTTAGGGGCATTGGTAGGTTTGCTGCTGCTTTTATCAAGCCTGCTTGCCGCCGGCTGCCGGTCAAAGGATTCAGGCGCGGCCGGCGAAAAAACCACAGCCGTACCGGCCAATAAACAAAAGGTTACGGTGATGCTGGATTGGATGCCGAACACCAACCATACCGGGCTTTTTGTGGCCAAGGATAAAGGCTTTTATAAGGAACAAGGGTTGGAGGTGGAAATTATTCAGCCGGGTGAGGGGTCCACGGCCGACCAACTGGTTGCATCCGGGCAGGCCGACTTTGGTGTCAGCTATCAGGAAAGCGTGACCCAGGCCAGGGCGACCGGCATTCCGCTAGTTTCTATTGCTGCGGTAATCCAGCACAATACCTCCGGTTTTGCTTCACTGCAGAGCGCCAATATTAAATCAGCCCGTGATTTTGCAGGAAAACGCTATGGCGGTTGGGGTTCGCCTGTTGAAGAAGCTATGCTTAGGGCCGTGATGGAAAAAGCCGGCGGCGATTATAGCAAAGTGAAAAACATTACCCTGGGGGCGGCTGATTTCTTTAAATACATCGGCCGGGATGCCGATATCGCATGGATTTATTACGGGTGGGACGGTATTGAAGCCAAGCGCCGGGGTTTAGACCTTAATCTGCTGATGTTAAAGGACCTTGACCCGGCTTTGGATTTTTACACCCCGGTTATTGTGACCAATGAAAAAAATATAACCGGGCAGCAGGAACTGGTTAAAAAGTTCATGGCCGCCACGGTTAAAGGTTATGAATTTGCTATCGCCAATCCCGGTGAAGCAGCGGATATGCTGTTGAACAACGCGCCGGAACTAGAGCCCGGCCTGGTTAAGGCAAGCCAGGAATGGGTGAGCAAACAGTATCAGGATGACGCCAAGCGCTGGGGCGAACAGAAGCAAGAGGTATGGCAACGCTATGCCGCCTGGATGTTTGAGCGCAAGCTGATCCCCCGCATGATTGAACCGGAAAAAGCCTTTACAAATGAATTCCTGCCCTAACAGTGAAGGAAAGGTGGGAAAATGGTGGCAGGTGCCAAACTTGAAATCAGAAATGTGACTAAAACCTTTCCCGTCTCGAAAAAAGAGTGTTTAACGGCATTAAAGGAAGTAGCCTTGTCTATCCGGGAGGGTGAGATAGTCAGCCTTATAGGACCAAGCGGCTGTGGAAAAAGCACTTTGCTGGATGTATTGGCGGGCTTGACTATACCGGATAAAGGCGAGGTTTTACTGGACGGTAAGGCCATTACCGGGAAAAAGGGCTTTTTCAGCTATATGCCGCAAAGAGACGTGCTTTTTCCCTGGCGGACTATTATAGAGAATGTTATCGTGCCCATGGAAATCCGGGGCATCGAAAAAAATGCGGCGCGGTTAGAAGCGGCCGCCTTGTTGCCGGTTTTTGGTCTGGATAACTTCGCCGACAGCTACCCCGGCGCATTATCGGGCGGGATGAGACAACGGGCTTCCTTTTTGCGTACGTATCTGTGCAAAAAGGAAGTGATGCTGCTTGATGAACCCTTTGGCAAACTTGATGCCCTGACCAGGTTACAGATGCAGCAATGGCTGTTGGATATTTGGCAGACCTTCAGACACACGCTCTTATTTGTAACCCATGATGTGGATGAAGCTATCCTGCTGTCTGACCGTATTTACGTATTTTCTGCCAGACCCGGCCAGATTATCGCGCAAGTAAAAGTTGATCCGCCCAGGCCCGGAAATGCCGGCGCAACGACGCATCCGGCTATTGCGGCGATTAGAACAGAACTCCTGCGTCTGCTCGGGGAGAGTGTTTTGGTGAAAGCAGGTGACGATGATTAGCAAAAGACGCATATTAATTTTTGCCGGCGGTAATCTGGGGAAATGGGCCCTGGATGAGATAAATGAAAATGACTTTTTACTGGGCGTTGACCGGGGAGCTTTGTTTTTATTACAGAATAATTTTCGGCCGCATTATGTTATGGGTGATTTTGATTCGGTAACCGCGGCAGAGTATGAAGAAATCCGCCGCCAGTGCCCGGATATATTTTCCTGTGACCCGGTTGAAAAGAACCATACAGATACAGAAATGGCCTTCAACTGGGCGCTGGCTCAGAGTCCCGGAGAAATAATATTACTGGGTGCGTTAGGCACCCGTTTTGACCATACCCTGGCCAATGTGCACCTGCTTTACAGGGGATTAAAGGCGGGAGTTTTCAGCCGGATAATAGATGAGCAGAATGAGATAATACTTATAGACAGAGCTGCCGTTATATCCGGGGGGCGTTTTTCCTATGTCTCATTACTCCCGATGAGCATGCAGGTTACCGGCATTACGCTGGCTGGTTTTCAATATCCGTTATGCCAGGCAACGCTGAGTATCGGTGATTCCCTTGCCATCAGCAATGTTTTGCAAGAGGAAACCGGCAGGATTACTATTGAATCAGGAAATTTGCTGGTCGTCAGGAGCAGGGATTAGTTAGAAATTGCCGTGGTTATAGGGCATTATCTTCTGATGGGCGGCAAAAACTTGTCTGACGAGACCCGCGACTCAAAAACATAAGCGGTGATATTGTTATCCTGGTCATAATTAATTCTTAGCCGGTCACTAACAGTAAACCATTTATAGTCTTCTCTGTAGACATACATATTAACGGTCTTTACATCAGCATAAACAGTTGACCCGACATATGCGGCAGTAATGTTCTCTAAAACCATATAAAAGTTTTTGGAATCATTAGCTTTGGCTGCAACTACACCGGTAAAGGTCATTGTCTCAGCATAATCAGGCCGTGGGGTAATAAAGCGCAAGGTCCATGGTTTATATTGCGGTTCAATAATAAGGTGCGGTGGTGTTTCAGGGGGTATTGGTTTCGGCGGGGCTTGGTTTATTTGTATTTCCTGCAGCAGCTTTTGTACAATTACAGCAAGCTCCGCTCTGGTTAAAGCACCCTTACTGTCGAAAGTGCCGTTGGCATTGCCGGACATAATCCCGTAGTAAACCGCCAGCGCCACTTGTTCTCTGAAGGCAGGAGAAATATTGGCAAAGTCTTTGAAATTATTCTGCAGGTATGCTATATTGGCTTTTGGGTGCTTTTTCAGCCCGGAGGCCAATACTATCGATTCAGCCACTTCCTCCCGGGTTATTGGCATTTGTCCGTTATAATTAAAGGGCCCACGGGAGTTAGTCGGGGTCGGTATAAAAAACTTTGCGGCATCAATGTAAAGAAAAGACCTGTGGTCCGGTTTGACATCGGAAAATGTTTGTGGCGCTTTATGGTCAGTCGGAATTTTTAGAGACAAAACAAGCACTGTGGCAAATTGTTCCCTGGTCACTTTGAGGTTCGGTCTGAACGTCTGGTCCGGGAATCCTTTCATGGTTCCCGTTTTGGCCAGGGCCTGAACCGCCTTATAGGCCCAGTGGGTTTCCGGCAGATCCTTATATTTAGCTTCATTGGCTAAAGCTGAACTTAGCGCTGAAAAAAGCATTAAGCACATAAACAGGCAGGGTATTTTCAGGTTTTTCATTTTTCCGACACTCCTTTCGCCGTATTCCTTCGACAAAAAGGAATAATTATCCTGCTGAGAAATTAGTATAGTTTTGCAGGGAATAATCGGAAAAACATAGAATTGTATTGTTACGGTCACCGGCCACCGGCCGGACTTGGGAATAATAATAAGGAGCGGTAATGAAAAATTCCGGATTTATATTTATTATAGGAATAATTGTATTTCTTTACGGCATGATTAATTTCTATATTGGATTTAGGGGCTGGCAGGCTTTTGGCAGTGTTATTCCGGTTATTAGCCGCCGGGTTTACTGGTTTGCTTTCTGGCTGTTAGCCTTTTCTTACCTGGCGGGCAGATTGGGACGCAAACATTTTCCCGACCTGGTTTCATACTGGCTGACATTGGTCGGGGCATACTGGCTGTCGGCAATGATTTATTTTGTTTTAATATTGCTGGTCATTGATTTAATACGGTTAATGGACAGGTGGCTAGGCTATTTACCAGCCGGAATAAAAGAAAACCCTATGGCCGCTCCGGTGGCAGGGCTTTTGGTATTGGCGCTGGTAGGCGGGGTACTAGTTTACGGTGCCTGGAATGCCCGCAACCCCGTGGTTACCAAGTATGAGGTGCAGGTTGACAAAAGCGCCGGTCCTTTGCGCCGGCTGCATGTGGTTATGGTCTCCGATATTCATCTGGGGGAAATCATTCACAATGGCCGGCTAATCAAAATGGTCAACATGATTAATGAATTGCAGCCTGATATTGTATTACTGGCCGGAGATGTAATTGACGAAGATATTGGCCCCTTTGTGGAGCAAAATATGAAGGATACCTTTCGCCGGCTTAACCCGAAGTTGGGGATATTTGCCGTGCCGGGTAATCATGAGTATATAGGCGGTCATGCGGATGAAGCAGTCCGCTGGTTGGAAAAATCGGGCATCCGGGTGCTGCGGGATGATTATGTGCGGGTGGCGAACAGTTTTTATGTGGTGGGGCGGGATGACCGCGCGCGGGACCGGATGGGTGCCGGACCCCGGCGGGACTTGGCCGATGTGCTCAAAGGGCTTGACAAGAAATACTCGGTAATTTTGCTGGATCACCAGCCTGTTCGGCTTGAAGAGGCGCAACAGAACGGTATAGATATTCAGTTATCAGGTCATACTCATAGAGGACAGTTGTTTCCCAATCATTTGATTACGCGCCGGATGTTTGAAAATGATTGGGGAATACTGCAAAAAGGAAAGCTGCAGGTCATTGTTTCTACCGGGTTTGGTACCTGGGGCCCGCCAATCCGTACCGGTAACAGGCCGGAAGTGGTGGAGCTGGTTATCAATTTCGCCGGAGAATAAATGTGCTTTTTTACCCAGTACTTTACTTTTGCTTAAAAATGTAGTAAAGTAGAAAGCAAAGCTCATAAAAAAGGTCTAGTGGGGTCCCTTTATTATCCTTCTCAACTGTTTTAATGGTCAGGGAGGTAACAATAAGTGAAATCCCTAAACCGTTTGGGCAAAATAATTTTGAGGAGGATTTTATTATGTATGAAGACAAGAGTTTGAACTGTCGGGACTGTGGGACTGATTTTGTGTTTTCGGCATCTGAACAAGAGTTCTATGGCGAAAAAGGTTTTACTAATGAACCAGGTCGCTGTCCGCAGTGCCGGGCAGCCCGCAAGCAAAACAATAACCGCGGCGGTTTTGGCGGACGTACCCAGCGCGAAATGCATAAAGCAGTTTGTGCCGAGTGCGGTGTAGAGACCGAAGTACCGTTTAGGCCTAGTGGTGATCGTCCGGTTTATTGCCGTGACTGCTTCAGCAAGAACAGATACTAATTATTAAATATGAACTCCTCTATCTTCGGGTGGAGGAGTTTTCTTTCTTTGGAGGATGTGATTAGATGAATTCTTTTTTTGAAAAGTATCTGTTGTCGGATTTTTTGCTTGCCGCACTTAATAAAATGGCTGTAACTCAGCCTACGCCGGTTCAGCGGCAGATAATCCCTGTTGTATTGCAGGGCAAAGATGTTGCCGGCCAGTCTCAAACCGGTACTGGCAAGACCCTGGCTTATCTCTTACCGGTGATTCAGCAGTTAGACCCCCAAAAACATGAACTGCAGGCGCTGATTTTAGCGCCAACCAGGGAATTAACCCGTCAGATTGCCGATACTGCCGGACAGTTAATTGCCGGTACGGAGCTGAATGTGTTGTTAATTCAGGGCGGGGTGGACATCAACCGTCAGATCCAACGGCTAAGAAGGCAGCCGCAGATAATCGTCGGGACGCCCGGACGGGTGCTTGACTTGATTAATCAGAATAAGCTGCTAGCGCATACAGCCCGGTTTTTGGTGATTGATGAAGCTGATACTATGCTGGAAATGGGTTTTAAAGAAGACATTGATAAGATTGGCCAAAAGATGAGACGCAATATTCAACGGATGCTATTTTCCGCAACCCTGCCACCAAGGGTTATGGCTATGGCGAAAACATTTCTTAAACAGCCTTGTCATATTGTGGTGGGCCCTGGCGAAAGGTCCGTCCCAGGCATTGAGAATGTGTTTTTCAAAGTTAGAAATGGCGGTAAGGAGACGGCACTGATACGTCTGGTGCAGCTTTATAACCCTTTTCTGGGCATTGTTTTTACCAGGAAGAAAGAACAGGTGGAAGACCTGGTAACTCAATTACGTCAGGCCGGCATTAATGCCGAAGGCTTGCATGGAGATATGCCGGCTGGCCGGCGTAAGCAAGTAATGAGGAACTTCCGGGAGGCTAAAAGCCAGGTTCTGGTTGCTACTGATATAGCCTCGCGGGGACTGGATGTTGAAGGCATTACTCATGTTTTTAACTTTGATCTGCCTGTCGGTGTGGACCAGTATATTCATCGCACCGGACGCACGGGTCGAGCCGGCGAAACAGGCATGGCAGTAAGCCTGATTATTGCCGGGGAAGAGGAAAAAATTGCGCAAATTGGACAAAAGCTTAACCGGCCTATTAAAGAAAAGGTTATTGCAAATGATCAGATAGCGGATCAAGCCGGGCGCACCGGGGCTAAAGCGGGAGCTAAAGCAGGAGCTAAAGCAGGAGCTAAAGCAGGAGCTAAAGCAGGAGCTAAAGCAGGGAGTAAACCGGCAGCAAAAGCCAAAAAAATAATCGGGCCGAATGCCCGGAAAAAAGCGCAGCAAGCTGCCCAACAAAGGCAGCGCCGTGCGAAAACCTAATCCGTAACCGAGCTGTTCCCGGTTGCGGTTTTTTTTTTGTATAACAGTATACATGAATTCTTGTTTTTCATAAAATAATATAGGTTCCTGCTGAGAAAGAGAGGAAAGAAATGGCTGGTTTTAACAAGGAACTACAAGTCCTGCTGACAAATGAAGTATTCAACAGCCTGGTTAACTCTGAAGCTGTGCAGTTGAGTCAGTTAAATGCAGTGATTGCTTTGCTGATAAAATCCGGCATACCCTTTACTTTGTCTTTTACGCAAAACACGAAGAATAATCCGGCAACTGCCGCGTTGACCGTTAGTATCAGTTCAACTGCCAGCACAAGCATAGCACTTCAAATTACTGTAGAGTTTGACTTTTAAAGATTGCTTGCCGGTCTTTTTTATTATATAATAGTTTTATTATAAAACATTTATAAAATAAAACCATATTACTGGAGGTGATTGTCATATCTGCTACTGATGAAGATATTGCCCGTCAATTGCTGCTGTTTATGTCTATTACCCGACAGTGGTTTATTCGCCGCATGGGGGTGCACCCCCATGGTGCGAACCCTTTTTCGGAAGCCCGCTTCCGGATAATGCATGTGTTGGCTGAAAAAGAGCCGTTGAAAATGAGTGACCTGAGTAAGGCTTGCCATGTTACCAAAGGCAGTCTTACAATAACACTGAACAAGCTGGTGGAAGACGGCTATGTGGAGCGGTTTGCCGAACCGGGCGACCGGCGGATAGTACTGGTGCGGTTAACCTCTGCCGGCCAGGGTTTGCTGGAAAACACCAGACAACTCTTAGTTGCCAGGATGAGTGCAGCTTTTACAGGTATGCCGGCAGCCAGGAAAAAAAAGCTGGCCGCGTTGCTTGATGAGTTAAGTGAAATCTTTAAGTAAAGGTGATGTTCTATGACTAGGCAAAATATTATTGAAGTTAGAAACCTGACCAAGCGATACGGCAGCTTTAATGCCGTCAAAGGGATTTCCTTTGCCGTCCGGCAGGGGGAACTTTTCGGTTTTCTGGGACCTAACGGGGCCGGCAAAAGCACTTCCATTAATATGATGTGTACATTGTTGAAGGTGACAGACGGGACGGCCATTTTGAACGGGCATGACATTGTCCGGGACAAGGTAGCGGTCAGGAAGGATATCGGTATTATTTTTCAGGAGCCCAGTCTGGATGATAATCTTACGGCTATGGAAAACCTGAAACTCCATTGTGTCATGTATAAGGTGGACAAGGCCGTTCGGCAGCAACGGATAGCAGAGGTGCTGGAAATGGTGGAGCTTACCGACCGGCAGGATAATCTGGTAAAAACCTTTTCCGGCGGAATGAAGCGGCGATTGGAAATAGCCAGGGGGCTATTGCATTATCCCAGGATTCTTTTTTTGGACGAGCCGACTATTGGCCTGGACCCCCAAACCCGTGCGCATATTTGGAAATACATCACAGAACTCAGACGACGGGAAAATATAACGGTTTTTCTTACCACCCATTACATGGATGAAGCTGAATACTGTGACCGGGTAGCTATCATGGACCATGGTGAAATAGTGGTGCTGGATACTCCGGCGAATCTGAAGAACGCTGTGGGCGGTGATGTCATCCGGTTGCGCACGGCTGATGATATACGGGCTGCCGATGAAATCCGGGAAAAGTATGGACTTCCCGTTCACCTGGACCGGGAGGGCGTCAGTTTTAGCGTTAGTTCCGGGGATCAGTTCCTGGTTCCGCTGATAAAAGAGTTTGCCGTCCCAATCCTGAGCATCGGCATGAATCGGCCGACACTGAATGATGTGTTTCTGAAGGTTACCGGCCGGGCATTGCGGGATGAGGAAGCAAGTGCAGGCGATCAGTTCCGGCAGGCTATGAAAAGGAATATGGCCGGCTCAAGACATTAAGGAGGGTGTTTTTATTGGAACAGGTATTATATATCTGGTACCGGGATGTAATTAAGTTTTTCCGGGACCGCAGCCGGTTAATCAGTTCTTTAGTGATGCCGTTTATGTTCCTGGTTCTTTTCGGGAGCGGCATGGGCGGGGCTATAAAAAGTCTGATGGCCGGCGCACAGGCGCCGGCCGGGTTGGCTGATTTTGATTTTGTGGTCTTTATGTTTCCCGGGATTATCGGTATGACGGTGTTTAACACGGCTATCTTTTCTGCTCTGTCCATCGTACAGGACCGGGAATTCGGGTTTATGAAGGAAATCATGGTCTCACCTGTACCCCGGATATATATCGCCCTGGGCAAGACCCTGGGCGGGGCAACAGTAGCGCTGCTGCAAGGGTTGTTAATGTTCGTATTCGTGCCCTTTATCGGTATTAAGCTAAACCTGGGCATTATTATGCGTATCGTGCCGGCTATATTTCTGGTGGCTTTTACTGTTTCGGCCATCGGCATCCTGGTAGCTTCCCGGTTGAAATCGGCCCAGGGCTTTCAGATGATAGTACAATTGATGGTGTTTCCGATGCTGTTTTTGTCCGGCGCGTTTTTTCCGCTTAGCGGTATGCCGGGCTGGATGAATATCATTGTCAAATTGAACCCGCTGACATATGCCGTGGATCTATTTAAGAAAATAATTCTGGAATACGATAAAATGCCAGAACTGCTCCGCCAGTCCATGGGCTTGAACCTGAAAGTGGGGGATCACCTGGTTACCATGGCTAATGAAATTGGGTTTATTGCGATATTTGGCGCAGTGATGATTGCCCTGGCCATGTGGAGTTTTAATACGGCGGAGCAATAAAGCAAGCGGAGCCATAACGCCTGCCGCACGGGCTTAAATATTAAAAATATCAGCGTAAACCAGTCTTGCCTCTCTATCTGTGTCGTCTTTAAACCATTCGTATTCTTTGAAAACCAGCCGCATCTGCCGGGACCCCCGTTCAGCCGGCAGGGTAACCGACCCATACCATGCAGGCATGGTAAGCTCCTTCCCACTCCATGCATTGGCGGCCTCATTTCGTTGCAAGTTAAATTCGCCGGCCGGCACCCAACCAAGTTCGCCTGCGGCAGCATTTTGCCTGGTTTCCACTGTGACTATGGCCGTGCTGCTGCCCGACCCGGTACCGGATTTAGAGTATGTGGGCCCTTGTAGCATGACAGTTACTGTTTTGGAGTCAACATTGATTACGAAAGCCTGGCGCTCAGGGGCTAGTTGGGCAAAATCAGCCTGAACCACCCGGGAAAGGTGGGCACCCGGGAGAGAGTTGGGCTGAAAGCGTGCCAGTGCTAACCGTACAAAGGGATAGTAAGACTGGCCGGGGTTAATTTCTATATCACAATACCAGAGTTTACGCTCTTTGTCATAAAAAACTTCATGCGCGACAACGCCAACGCCCATAGTAGGCAGCTCGGCGAGGGAATACCCGCTGCCGAAGTTTTTGCCTTTTTTGAAGTGCTTTGCAGTTAGTATGTCGTCCGTCGAATTTGCCGCCCAGATAGGATCTTTGCCCCACTGGGTTACATAAGGTTTTAGTGGGTCATTTTCTTTGTTGGGATCTGCGGCGACCCGGAGCAAAACAGCAAGCTTTTCTCCTTCTCCGGATGAATACCATGGTCGTTCCAGATAAACCCGCAAGCCGCCCCCAGAGCGTCGGCGCCCCATTGTGCCCGATCCGCTACCGGTAAGGTCCTGCCAGCCAAAGGTGGGGATTACATATAAAACTTTAGGTGCATCTGGTCGGGCGGAATTATTGACAGAATGTCCCTGGGTAGGCGAGCCTTTCCGGGTTAAATCGGTGCCTGCCGGGAAATAATCTCCGAACCGGGAGACGGCCACCGGTGTATATGTCACGTTGCGGAACCTGGTGTCGTTGAACTCGTGCCGTTTAGAGTTGAACATAATGTCGTTAACTCCGTCTTGAACCGGCAATTCCATGACATGAGCCTTAACCTTACGTTTTTCCGGCTCAGCCTGCCGCAGGTCATCGATGTATTCATGCCACTCGGCCCATATATCCAGCTTAACTGTGCTTTTGCCACTGATAGGCATTTTTTTCTTAAGATACATATTGGCGTACGTATCACCCATTTTTTGCTTATCAACCTCAAAGTTGACCAGGCTGGGCTCGATCAGAGGTTGCTGAACCGCGTGCACTAGTGTGATTTCCCTGGCAGGCTTTAGCAGCCGGTGCTCTTTCTGCAAGACGACCTGACGTAAGGTGTTTAGATTGGAGGGCTTAGCTTCTTCAAGCCATTGCCAGACACCAATACTTCTCATTTGCGTCTGTTCCGGGTATGAACTGAGCCGGACTTTGGCTGTTGCCGCTTTTGGCAGTTGCACTGTCAGCACCCGCCGGGAAGCATCAAACTGTGGTTGGGCCGGGTTGCTATTAGCTTCTGTGCCTTCTACCTGGAGGATGAAGGGCCTAGCGTTGAGCCAATTATTGCTGCTGCCGAAAGGAACCTGCGTCACAGAGCCGGTCTTTTGGCCGGGAAGTCCGGCAATAGTTGCACCAAAGGCCAGGGGATCCGGCAGATAGGGGAGTTTCATTTTAGCCAACAGTTCTTTTCCGCCGGGGTCATCATATGCACCCTCGCGCCCGGCAATTACCTTGTAGGCAGCTTTGTCCAAACCGGATACGGTATCGAATTTACCATGGGTCTCCGCCATATGCTGGGAAGTTGGGGGAGGCGCAATGTACCGTTCACCGGTAGGCGGTTTCAATTTATTGATAGGTGTATTATAGTTACTCCGGACTGCTAGGCGTTCTAAGGATTCACCTTGCTGTGGGGTGTTGCGTTGGATTACAATGGGAGCATTTATCGGTTCAAATCGGGTATAGCGGAAGGGTCTGGTTACTGTGGCCGGGTCGCCGGGGTCCTGGCTTAATGCTACGCTGTTACCGGCCAGGTCTACCGCCCTGACCCGGATATTATATGTTATGCCGAAACGCAGGCGCGGCAGCGTGCCTTTCGGTACGGTAAAAGAGGTTTCCAGGCGAAAATCTTTACCGGCCTTACTAAAGACTTCTGCCCTCTCATCATCCGGCCTGATGGCTTTACCGGGCCTTTGAACACAAAGGCTCCAGCCATCCCAACGGAAGAGGGCTTCATGCAGGTACAGGTCTTTGGAAGAACCGTCCGCAGCCTGGGTCACGCCAAGCTGGACAAAACCTTCATCTGTGATATCCTCGGTAATGCCGGGGTCAAGAAACTTATAGATACCTTTCCGCTGGCAGAGGGAATACCATTTGTTGGTCGCTCCGTCCCAGACGTCAATTCGGTAACCGCGCACCACGTCTTCCGCATACAGTTCCATCTCCTTGTTGTTTCCGGAAGCGATGCCGCCGGGTGGCAGGGCAGCATATTTGGCAGCCATGTCTTTAACTTTTTTCATGACAATATCCGCATAGCCGTTTCTGATCAGTGATATGCCGGCTGTCCTCATGGCCGGCATACTAGTATTTCCCGGGTCCATTACCTTGAGGGCCAAACCGTCGACGTCCACCTGTTCGACATGACAGGGGTCTTTAGCAGGGGACTTCGGGTTTGTGAGAATCAGCTTACCGTCCTTTAACTCCGGACTAACGGGTCGCGGTCGTGTCTGAAATACAGACTGTTGAAATTGACTGGCCACTTTAAATTCATAATGGACCCAAGGGCAATGCTCCACAGGCTTGATTTTGGGCGCGCTCTGCCAGGTGGGCAGCACTCGCAGGCGGGAAATCCCGGCCAGGGTTTTTTCAAGATTGCTATCTAATGGCAAGCGCAGGTTAATTATCAGACCTAGCCTGGTGGCAATTTCCGGGTAGTTATTCAGCATTGTTACTACCCCGTGAAAATCGAGCTTAATTTCCTGCTGTTGAACCGGCCCGATTTTTGGGGGTTGGTGAAACAGTTTTAGCTGCATAAAATCTATTTCCGTCGGTGTTATATTTTTTGCATGCGCTGATTCAGACAATTGACTATTGAGGGCGGCAATTTTAATTTTGCCGGTTTCGGGCGGCGCAATTACCCCCCTCTCGCTGAGGATACTGTTAATGTGCGCCTCGATTAAGGGTGCTTTTTCTTTTATGCGAAGCACCGGGTCAAAAGTTTTTTTAATGTCTTCCGGAGCGGGCCGTTTGGTAAATAGTTCAGGTTTAACTGCCACTTCCAGGTACTTTTTTTTCAGGAAGTCCATGATTGGCTTAACCTGATAGGAGCGAATCTGTCGGAGGGCAAAGTCTTCAAGTTCATAGGGTTCAACGTATGTATCTTTTTTGAATAAAGCTTGCCAGAGTGCTATCTCGGGCAGTGGTTCCACACGTTCCGCCGGGATTTTTTTGCCGTTGGGGAATTCTATTGCAAATTCCAGTGCTGTTTTGGGCCACTCGAAAAAGTCAAAGGGTTCCAGTTTCGTTGCACCAGGGTTGGTTTCCAGTTTTGGGCTAACTACCACGGATAATTGTAAATACCGTTTGCCATTATTAAGGGTTACTCCGTTGGGCAGGGCGGTCCAGATGATGGTCTGTTTCATGGATTTAAGCCTCCTTTCACGCAAAAGCGTCGCAATATTGGTTCCAGTGGTCCGGCCCGATAACTTCCGTAAACTTGGGGTCGCCGCCGATAAACTCCCGTTCTACGGTCAGTCGCACAGTTTTTTCAAATAAGAAAATATCAATTTTTACGGTTAGCGTGGCTATTCCGCGCAGCTTCGCTACCGGTGAAAGGGCGGACTTGGACTCGTATTGCAGCTGCAGGAAAAACTCAACGGAAACGGTAATCAGACCCAGGACGTTTAACGAACCGCCCATGCGCAGGTAAGCGGCAATTTTTGCCTGTTGGGTGGTTTGATCAAAACTATAGCTTATGCCGCCCATGGCATAAATGCTGCCGCTGGCCAGTCCGCCAATGTTCAGCGATAAACAGGCGCCAAATTCCAGAGCTACGGCCAGCTTTTCCACGCCGCTGGGGTTAAAGGTGATTTGAAAATAGCCGCCGCCGCCAAAAGCACCCACGGTCAGTAAAAATGGATTTTCCGGGCTGCAGAAACTAAATTGCAGGCTCATTGCCTTGTCGGTGAAGGGAACGGCCAGCCTGACACCCAGGGCGATGTTTTGTAGACTGAACATGCCCAAGGTGAGTGGCGGAATGGGCAGGGTGTAACCCACTTGGATGCCGCCGGGCTGGATGTCCAAATATGGACCGTTATCGCTTGATTTGTTGAGGAATCGTGAAAGGTCATTTAAAAAGGCCAAATCGCCGGCGAAGCCTACTTCGTTTATTTTGACGTCGATGTCGTCCTTACGACCGCTTTTGGCATGATGAGTAAGTCCGGTAAAGTCCACGAACAGTAAGTTCTCAAAGTCCAACCGGAAATTTTGCAGCTTAGTTTTAACCTCGAGAGATGACTCTGCCTTGCTGAGGTTTTTGCGCAGCTCCGCCGTAATTTCCATAGTCGCTTCATCGGCTTTAAATACACCGTTAGACTTGAGTTTGGGCGCCCATTTATAATCAATAATTGAAGCAGTAGGTGTTTGCAATAGCGTGTCCCCGGGAGCGTATTCATAACGGATGTTAAAACTTGGCACTTTGGTCAGACCATCGGCGGCAATATCGCCCAGGGGGATATCCGGCAGGATGCTCTGCAAAGTGATGCCGCCAAAAAGCTTGGCATCAATGCTGAAGAAATCTTTGGAGGGCTTAAAGAAGCCGTCAACCAGGTCACTCAGGTCTCCGCCAACCGGTCCGTAAGCCCGGGATATTCCGTTTATGGCCATGTTAGGCTTTACCAACGCGCCTGTTTTTTCGGAACCGAAAGCAATTGCCGGTTTTTCTCCCTTCAGTTCAGCAAACACACTACCTTTGTTATTGTCATTAAAGCCTGAATGGAGATAAGCTTTATGTAAGCTGAATTTCACATTATCGGCGGCGGCACCGGTTAACTGGGCCACTGCCGGCAGGCGAACTTCTGCCTCAACAAGGGTGGGGAAAAACCCGGGCTGCCCTGGCGGGAAGCTTTCCGTCGGGATCTCGGCACCAAAAGTTATGGCGGCTGTTTCCATGGTGGTATTATCTGTCATAAATTTTTCCGTACGGGGGGCATAAGTTACTTTCTGCCCGAAAAAATCACATTTGCCGACGCTTTTGTATTTTCCGTAGACGTTTTCCAGGACCGCTTTATCAGCAGCATACTGTTTGCCGACAAAGATCAGCGGGGCGGAAAACTCACTTAACCGTCCATCCCAGTCTTGTGCCACCAATTGAAAAAGAAAATTTTGGTCTCCCACCCGGGGTAAAAAGGCTTGCTGGCCATATGAGCTGACGGCACTCTGCTCGGGTGGGTTCAGGGCCGGGGTAACTGCAGTTTTAAGTAAAACACGCCTGAAGGGGATTTGTCTGCTGCGCGTATCATCGCCCTTGGGGTAAAGTTTTTCCGGTTCCCGTACAACAATATACATGCGCTGGCGCAGGTAAGCGGTGCGCGCGGACGGGCTACCCCAGACATCATAATGCTGAAACTTTCGTTCTGTAACCTTGATTAGGGAAGCGCGGTGGCCAAAGGGGAAAAGATAACCCCGGTATACCACCCGCACAAAGTGGTCCCGGCCCATGGTGGCCCTGTGTTGCCATGCTTCAATTTCCAGCTCGGAATTGTCCGGAGGATGCCAGGCGCCCCGGGTATGCATCCAGGAACCGAGCGAAGTAAGCATAAACCGTTCCGCCTCAATAGGCAGCGGCTTATAATTTTTAATACTAAAGTCTGACGTCAGCCGGACAATTTCATGGCGGTCCCGGGCATCAAGGGACATGCGGAAGGGTTTAAAAGGATTGGTAAGATGCAGTGGTGCCGGTCCCTGTTTCGGAGCCACATAGTCTGGCGACCAAATCGCTCGCAAAGTCCGCAGCTGCTTGTTATTTTCGTCAATCTTGCCTTGGTCGTCTTTGACCGCCAGTCTGGTATGCCAGAGCTCCACCGGTTCGGCCGGATTATTGTGGTTGACCGGTTCCGCAGAGTGTTTCCAGGCCCCTCCCTGATGCGGGGAAAGAATAAGCCGGTAAGGCATTTCGATAGCGGTTTCATGGGGCGCAGGCTCAGTTATGGCGCCAAGTAAAGCCGGTAACTGCAACCCAGGCGTTATATCCAATACAGGCTGTTCTAGTTCAATATCCTGTTCGGGCAGTTGGGGTTTAATATCTGGAAGTGGGATAATTCCCGGCTTTGTAGGAGGCGTATATACGTCTCTGCCCACAGTGGGCGGTGTAACAGGAGCAATAGGAGTGATTGGGCGGAGAGGCCCCCTAATTGATGTTGCCCGTACCGGTCGGATTAACCCGGCCGACAGCCCTGATTTAGCCGGGCCTGAAGGAACCGGTGGCCCTGGTATTATCGGGGCGTGCAGGCGTTTTTGGTCTTTCAGATTGGCCTCAGCCACTTTATTAAACCAGTCCGACGATGCCGCACCAAATTGCAGGACACTTAATTCGGCGGACACCCAGTCAGCTTCGGGCGGCCGGGCATTAAGAGCTACGCTGGGTTGAAGCTTTGTCCAATCCAGCAGATCCTTTAAAGTATATGGGATCGGCTTGGTCGCCGGCGGCACCAAAAAGGCCAACCGGCTGGGGCCGGATATGCGTGACTGCACCGGTGGCATGTAGTTTGATAATTTATCCGAGGTAGTAGATGTGGATTCATTCCTGGTATTTTCCGGGTATGTATCCGGTTGTTTATAACCCTCAGCCGTTTCATAGATAGCTTCTTCGGCAATGCTTTGTGGTGGGAAGTGGACAACGATGTATGCAGGATTATTGGTGTTTGCCCGGCTAAGGCTAGCCCCCTGAAGTCTGAGGTTGATAAATTCAAAGGTTAGCACGAGCAGGTCCTTAGGTCGGATTACCGGCACATAAAAATGGTCCGGCAGATTGATGGGAGTTTTATTAATGTTAACATGATTGGCCTTGTCGGCAGGGTTGCCAATTGCCATCAGAGTAATGCGGGCATCTTCTTTAAACCGTGCTGTTTCCGCAATTGCGTCAGGCAGCGGGGCAGTCATACCTAATAGGGCCGGTGCGCAGTAGCCCTGCACAACCTTGCCGTTCCTGCCGAGCAGTTCAAATGAAACGGTGCCGGGGGCATCACCTATCTGTAAGCTATAACTGTCCATGGACAGCCAAACCGGTTCTTGGGCGTATTCTGCCAGCAAGGCGGACTCTTCGCCGGCGGGGTCAAAGGCGATAGCGTACCGGGCTTTGCGCAGCGGCAGGTCAAAGGGCTGCTCCGCCCGGTCGGGGAGGACGGAACCCGGCCGGAAAGCAAGTCGCGGTGCATCATCATCAGATACAGCCACCAGCGCGTGGTATACCTGACCGGTCTTACTTTCACCGGCTTCCACATTAACAGTGTCAAAGGAGCTACCGGAGGCAACTATTCTTCCGCCGTCCTGCGCTGCCAGATGCGGCTCCAGCGGCCAGTGCTGGTCGCCCCGGTTGATCTCGATTAGGGTTCGTTTAGCTGCGGGCTTTTGCATAATGGTCGGTTTGTCCCCGGTTAACAGGGAAATGGTGACGGAATCTGCTAATAACTCAGGCCCGATACCGGCAATGCCGGCTATTTTGGTACCGGTCAGCCGGAGCAGCCAGTCCGGATAAAACTCCGCTTCGGCCTTACCGGACAATACTATGCCGGCAGCAGTTCCCAAACTGCAGAGGGTGGAATTCATGCGCACCTTGGAACGGGCCGGTTCCGCGCCGGCCAGCCAGCTTTCGAAGGGCATTTCACTGGTGAAATCACCTAGCGCCAGGCGCAGCGTCATCCACCAGTTAACTATGCCGGGGCGCAGTTCACAGACCAGATCTGCCGGCAGGTCGGTGCCGGGGTATTTAGCGCCGCTAAGTTCAAGAAAAATGTGTTTTTCGCTCTTCTCAAATTTGATTTTAGGGGCACCACCGAAGCGGCGGGTGTCAATAATCCACTTTTCCCGACCGCCAAGTTTGAAGGCAATACGTCCCCGGCTTTCCGTGATTTCAAAGGGGCCCTGATCAGTAGTTTTCAGGCCGGTAACCGTACCAACGGCGGCCATCCCAGTCAGTTTAAGCATCTGGCGGCGGGACAGAAATAACGTATTCGGCGCATCTGCCAACTGACGTAGTGTAACGTCCTGCCGGGGGGCGCGCGGCATCAGGTTTTCACGTAAAGCCGCAAGGTTCAGGCGATTGAACATAGTCTGCTCCTTCTTTCATTTTTAAGGTTTTTTGCGTAATATTATGTACTTGATATATTCGTGGCAGCACCATGCTTTCCTGCTAAAATGGTTAAATTTTCTATAAAATGTTCGATTCTTCCAAAAAATGACTGAATGCTCCATTTGTCCTTGCTTGTGACTCTGGAGCGGCCCGCGGCAGAAAAATGTCTGCCAGCCATTGCAACTATTAAGGGGGAGAACAACAAGAAAACCCTGAGGTAATGGTACCCCAGGGGTGTTCACTTCACTGCCGGGTTTCGGCAATGCTGATTACTTTACATACGCCATATTTGCTGGCTCTTCAGTTAGTTATTTCATCCTTTTCAAATTTCATATTTACATCCTTGGCAACAGAACCTTTAATTTCCACCTGGATAGCCTTAATTATAGCCATTGGCACCGGACAGTCCGTATGCTTCAAGGTTTCATGGGCGGTTTTGTAAATTATAGAGTCGCAAAACCGGTCAAAAACTCCTTTTGTCCAGTCGACTACACCCAATTCTTCATTAAAGCACTGCAGCATCCGGCAGGCAGTAATTATATTGATATGAACTTTTTTTTTGTCCAGGGACTGTATCTTAACAACAGCGGTATAACCGCAGGCGCCTGCGGTAATGCGTACTTTTGTCACGATTTTCCCTCCCCCCAGTCCATCGCTATCACTACGAGTTTCTGCTCTCATTAATCATTTTAGCGGTAATAAGCAGTTGCTGTACCATGGCTAATGCCTTTTGGGCATCAGGAGCATAGCCGTCCGCCTGCCATTTAATGGCATGCAACTTAGTTACTGGTGAGCCGCCAATCATTACCAGCAAATCCGGTTTCTTTTCTTTTAACCGCTTAATCAGGCCTTTCATTTCATACATGGTGGTTGACATCATAGACGACATGCAGACCAAGTCAACATGTTCATCCAGGGCTTTTTTCAGAAAAGTATCCATGGGCACATCGCGGCCAAGGTCAATAACATTGTAGCCGGATATATCAAACATTAGCTTCACAAGGTTCTTGCCAATATCATGAACATCGCCCTCAACTACGCCAATCAGTATTTTACCTTTGCCATCCTGTATGCTTGAGGTCATGTGGGGTTGAAATAGTCCCAGTCCGGTATAAAGAGTTTCTGCACACAAGAGCATTTCGGGGATAAAGTAGACCTGTTCCTCATATAATCGGCCAACCTCCAGCATCCCCGGAATTAAACCATCAAACACCGCCTTGTTGGCATCCAGACCGAGCTCCAGGTATTCCTGGCATAAGGCAACTAAATTTTTGGTTTCAAAATCAATTACAGCTTGCTTCAGAAGCTCTAAAAGAGGGGCTTCCCGGTTTTGCGACATAGCATTTCCCTCCCCACGCGGACTTATTTAGGATAATACTTTACGGTTAATTTTGAAAAAATCTAAAAAGTTCAGAATGAATTTTAGTTCACCGGGCTCCAAATCCCTGACGGCTGTAAGGATTGCCTGTACCTTGGGGTCGCTGAGCAGCGATACCAGTTCGGGACTCAAACTAGATAGGTATTGGGAGGTACTGTTAGTATCAATAAGAAAATAAGATGTTTCCACGTCCAGGCAATCGGCGATTTTATCCAATGTTTCTAGGGAGGGCATAGTGATGTTATTTTCAATTTGGCTGACTAACCCTGGTGAAATATTGGCGGAACTTGCTAACTGTGCCTGAGACAACTCCATTTTTTCCCGCAGTGCTCTGATTTTGTCACCCATGTTTGTCATATGGGATTTTCTTTCGACAAAGTAACGGATAGTTACATTTAATGCGGTGGAGATTTTTTCCAAGTGCTCCAGGCTGGCTTTGATAATATTTTTTTCGATGTTTAGGATATCCTCGGCCGATACTTCGCTTAGTTCCGCCAGGTCTTCAACGCTTAATCCCCGCCCTTTGCGGATGTTTCTGAGTTTATCACCGGTAACAGTATTTTCTCCGGAATCTGTCATTAAATACGACAGGGAAATATTCAAATGGGCGCTGATCTTTTTTAACATAATCAGGGACGGTTTTTTGATATCCCGTTCCACGGCGCTTAGGAAAGAAGGTGAAACGTCAAGTTTTTTTGCCAGTGCAGTCAGTGTTATGCCGCGTTCGCTGCGGAATTCTCTGATTTTAGCGCCAAAAGACATAGTTATCACCCACCTAATAGCATTAGTATATGTTAAAACCCATTCTACCATAATATTGGCCGGCTGAAAAGAAAAAAGACGAGAATCCCGTGAAGCATGTATCATTAATGGTATAGCAGTTTGTGCTATGCGGCCATTAGTAAAAGTGAAACATTATTTAACCGCTTAAACCACTAGGCGCTTATTATTTACCATTAAGGGTGAAAACATGACCGTTCAGAAAATTGTACTTTAAGATGACGGTTAAAGATATTATAATGTATTCAAGAACACTGGTGAGTCTCACCCACGGTATCAAATCCTTTATTTTTAACTGGCCATTTAGTATTAGTGAATGTGGAGTAAACCGATTTCCAGAATTATGCTGCTCGGGGAGGTGGAAAGTTGTTTTTGGTTAACCGGTAGAGTGGGGTTCTTATGAATTAAGGATATAAATTTTTAAGGAGGAATTATCAGATGGCAACAGCAGAAAGAGAACAAGAG
>CAZWUW010000048.1:0-22609 GCA_964636895.1 uncultured Eubacteriales bacterium | reverse complement strand
AATTTTACCTACAGAACGTGTCCTGCAGCAAGATCAGGCAGGATTTTTTCCTCATCCTGCTGATCATCGTCCCGGTCCTTAATATATAGTTTCATAAAGCCCGGGAACTTAAGCACCACACCTGTAGACCGGAAAACGTATTCCCCGGCTTTAATATCCACACTTGTGGTGTCAAACAATGCAGAACTCATTTGACTGCTGATAAATCGGTCATATATCAGTTTATATAATCTAAACTGGTCACGGGAAAGGAACTGTTTTAGTCGTTCCGGTTCCCGCGCCAACGCCGTAGGTCGGATTGCCTCATGAGCGTTTTGGGCTTTGCCGCGGTTAGCATATTGTTTAAACTCACCCGGATGAAAAGCCGGTCCATACTGCTGGATAATATATTCTTTGGCCTCTTGTTGCGCAGTTTCAGCTACCCGGGTGGAATCAGTCCTGATATATGTGACCAGACCTACCGTGCCTTCAGGGCCAATATCCAGGCCTTCATACAACTGCTGTGCCACCTGCATAGTTTTGCGGGCCGGGAAGTTTAATTTACGATAGGCTTCCTGCTGCAAACTACTGGTAATAAACGGCGGTGCCGGATGACGCTTCTTTTCCTTCTTCTTGATACCGGACACAGTATAATCGGCATCTTTTAGATCAGCCATTATTTTATTAACTGACTTTTCATTGGGAATTGTTAGCTTCTTATCTCTGAAAAGAGCAAGTTTAGCCTCCAGGGGTTTCTTTTCACCTTGCTTATCGAACAACCCCAACAGTGACCAATATTCCTCAGGCACAAAGGCTTTTATTTCCTCTTCCCGGTCACAAATTAAGCGCACCGCCACAGACTGAACCCGGCCAGCGCTTAACCCCTTTTTTACTTTGCGCCACAGCAGCGGACTCAGATTATAACCCACCAGCCGGTCAAGAATGCGCCTGGCCTGTTGAGCATTTACCCGAGTGTAATCAATTGTGCGCGGAGACTGCAATGCTTTTTGCACAGCATCCTTGGTTATTTCATTAAATTCAATGCGGCATTCTTCCTGGTCACCTAAACCAAGGATATGCTGCAGGTGCCAGGCAATAGCTTCACCCTCCCGATCCGGGTCAGGTGCCAGCAGTACTTTGCTGACTTTTTTGGCAGCTTCACGCAGTTCTTTGAGCAGGTCGCCTTTGCCCCTAATAGTAATATACTTGGGCGTAAAATCGTGTTCCAGATCTACTCCGAACTGACTTTTGGGTAGATCCCGGACATGGCCCATAGAGGCTTTGACCGTAAAACGCTTGCCCAGAAATTTGCCGATAGTCTTTGCTTTAGCAGGTGACTCGACAATTACTAAAACTTTTGACAATAACTTCACCTCATTAGAGAACGGCCTGGTAATAATTTTACCGTGTATTATAGCCGATTTCTGTTTGTTTTAACATTATAATTGATTTTGTTCATAAGTAGAACATTTTTTGACCAGATATCATAGTCCGGCTAATACATATTTCTGCCCCGGTAACTGTTTTATCAGCCCTCTGACTTCCATTAACATCAGAGAGGATAAAACTTCTTGTCCGGACAGTCCCGAACGGCAAATCAGTTCTTCACCAAGCACCGGTTCAAAAGAGAGTAAACTATAGAGTTTATTCTCGACATCACTCAGCCCACTTAAGGAATGCGTACATTTTTCATTGTTTTTGGGGGTAACCGGCATAAAATCCAGTTCTTCCAAAATATCCATAATATTTTCCACCAGTTTAGCCCCCATCTTAATTAACTTATGAGGTCCTTTACTGAGTTTGCTGGTTACCGGACCCGGCACGGCAAAAACCTCACGACCCTGTTCCAGCGCAAAATCCATAGTTATTAAAGAGCCACTGTTTTCTTCGCCCTCTACTACTACCACACCCCGGGACAAGCCGCTGATTATCCTGTTTCGGCGCGGAAAATGCCATGCTTCCGGCCGGGCATCCAGCGGAAACTCGCTAATCACTGCTCCATTGCAGGCTATTTGCTCCATCAATTGGCGGTTCTCCCTGGGATATACCACATTCAGACCGCACCCTAATACAGCAACGGTTTTCCCGCCTCCGACCAGCGCTCCCCGGTGGGCTGCACTATCAATCCCTCTGGCCATACCGCTGATAACCCAAAAACCATTTTCCGCCAAAGCCCGGCCTAGTTTTTCCGCCACCGCCATACCGTAAGGACTGGCTTTTCTGGCACTAACAACAGCCAGGGTCTGTACTTGGTCAGGATCTAATTGACCTTTCATATACAGTACCGGTGGTGGGTCATAAATATATTGCAGCAGGGCAGGATACTCCGGTTCTCCTCTAAATATTACACGGATACCCTGTCTTTGTAAACAGGCCAAGTGTTCAAGGGGGTCAATCTTTTTTCTTCTGTTGATAAGACTAATAACTACTTCCTCCGGCAGTCCCGGTATTTTGCCTAACTGTTCGGTCGAAGCCTGCCAGGCAGCTTCAGCGCTGGGAAAAAACCTTAATAAGTAATCCAACAGGCGGGGAGATAGCTTTTCTATCTGAGTAAGCCCCATTATATATGCCTTTTCCAAATTAAATCACCCCAAAGGAAACGGTAACTATTTTTCTTAGTCTTTCGGGAAATTTTTTCATTTTCCTGCCAAAAAAATATTTTTACCTGATTATCGACGACTTAAACCAAAAATACCTGCCAAGGACTGTTGCAATGTTTGGCATTCCTGATACAGATCTCCTACCTCCGCCAGTCGGTGAAAAATAGTTTTTATATTAAAATCAGCCGGTCGGATTTTTTTAGCCGCTACTTCTTCCCAGGTAACCGGAGTAGAGACCGGTGCGCCCGGTATGGGCCGGAGACTATATTGAAAAACCATAGTTTTTCCTCTACTGTTTTGCAGGTAATCAAGGTATACCTTGCCATCCCTTCTGCTTACGGAACGCTCCAGTGTCGTTTGCTCCGGATTAACGGCATGTATCCGCCGGCAGATAAACTCTACGGCATCCCGCAGTTCCTGATAAGTCAATTCAGGTACCACTGGTACAAAAATATGCATCCCCGTAGCCCCTGATGTTTTAGGAAAACCTTTTAAACCAAAATGGGCCAGAGCTTCTTTTACCAACAAAGCAACATCCAATACATCTGTAAAAGTTGCCGGTGGAAAAGGGTCCAAATCAAATACAGCAATATCCGGATAGTTTAGTTTTTCTTTCCTGCTCAGCCAGGCATGCAGTTCAATACAGGCTTGATTAGCCAGCCAGGTAATCGTAGCTATATTATTACAAACAATATAATTAACCACCCGGTCACTTTCAGAGGAAACAAATGGAAAAGTCGTTATCCAATCAGGAGTATACTCGGGACAGTCTTTTTGGTAAAAAGTCTCTCCGGAGATACCATCAGGATAACGGCTCATTACAAATAAACGGTCCTGCAGATATGGCATCAGCAGCGGTGCCATATCAACATAGTATTTAATCAGGTCGGCTTTAGTATATCCTTCCGGCCAAAAGACCTTACCTAAATTGGTCAGTCGTACTTCTTTTCCTTCTACAATTACATCCGACAATGTTTTTCCTCCGTAATAAAAGATTTTGTTAGGGTAAAAATAAAACTAACGAAAGCAGGTGATAACCATGTTTCTAGTTCCTATCCGGCCAATGGAGCCGGTTTCATACTCCGATGCGGTTGACGACATTAACTGGACAGCGCAGGTGAAATGGGACGGAGTCCGCTGCCTGGCGTACCTGGAAGACGATATTTGCCGCCTTTTTAACCGCAAGCTGCACGAACGGACAATCCAATATCCTGAATTACAAGCCCTAAAAAAAATAAGCCGTTCCCGAACTGTTGTTTACGATGGTGAAATCATTGCCATGGCTGAAGGTAAACCAAGTTTCTCGGCCATACTCCGTCGTGACCGGGCAGTTAACCCGGCAAATATCAAAAACATCCGGAACCGGCTGCCGGTAAGCTACATGATTTTCGATATCATCCGTTACGGCGACCGGGATATGACCCGGCTTACCTTCGATGAACGCCAGCAAGTTTTAACCGATTGTCTAACCCAAACAGAAAACATCCGGCAAGTAGAAAGTTTTCCCGGCTTGGGCAGCCGGCTTTTTAAGGCAGTAGTGGAAAAAAACCTGGAAGGCGTGGTTCTAAAAAAATCAAGCAGTCCTTACATTCCAGGCAAAAAAAGCTGCTACTGGCGCAAAATCAAAAATTACCGCCGGCAGTTATGCTATATTGGTGGGTTCACCCTTGCCCGGGCCGGTCTCAGGTCTCTATTACTGGGGATTCCCGAGGGCAAAGCCCTGCTTTACGTAGGCAGGGTCAGTTCCGGTTTATCCGCATCAACCCTCCACAATTTACATGATTTTTTTAACCGGCACCTTACCGACAAACCACCTTTTATTAACCCCCCGCGAATTTCAGGTGGAGGATTGCAATGGGTAAAACCCGTTTACACTGTGGAAATCGAATTCTTGGAATGGACCGACGAACTACAACTGCGTCATCCCAAAATAATTAAACTTGACCTATTATGATGTTTTGCGATCCCTTTTACGATTTTTAGCAGCTTTAGCCGCTTTTGCGCCTTTAGTAGTTATAGTTTTATTTCCGGTTTCTCCACCCCTGACCTGCCCTTTCTTACCTTCTTTTTCCTCTTGGGCCAGTTGTATACTGGCCTTTAACGCTTCCATTAAATCCACAACTTTACCCGTTTCCGGCCGCGGTGCGACTGCAATTTCCTGCCCGGCAACCTTAGCCTGAATTACTTCCATGAGCGCCTGTCGATATTGGTTATCATATTTGTCCGGCGCAAAAGGTTCAGACAGGCTACTGATAAGATTTTCTGCCATTTTTAGTTCGTTATCATGAATTTTTACTTCATAATGCAAATCCGGCAGCAGTTCTATATTTCTGATTTCATCCGGGTAGAACATAGTCTCCAGCACCAGAGCCTGCCGATAAACTCTTATTACTGCCAGAGATTCCTTTGAACGAATAACTACTTTGGCCACGGCAATCTTGCCGGTATTTTCCATTGCCTGTTTTAAAAGGTCATACGCCTTTTGACCGCCTTCGCCCGGAGTCAGGTAATATGATTTATCAAAAAATACCGGGTCTATTTCCTTTAAGTCTATAAAATCAACTATATCGATACTCCGGGCCGTTTCCAAAGGCAAATTGACAAAATCCTCATCTCGCAGAATAACATAACGGTCTTTTTCATATTCATAGCCGCGGACAATTTGCTCCGACGGCACCCTGGTAGCACATGTAGGGCAAAAGCGTTCATTTTTAACAGGGGTTTTACATACCTCATGCAAAAAATTAAATTTTATGTCCTTCCGTTCTGTTGCAGGATATAACTTTACCGGGACATGCACCAGGCCAAAACTGACAGCGCCTTTCCATATGGTGCGCATCAAACCACCTCAATACTTTATTTATGGTTTTATTATCGCCCCAACAATCCATAAAAATGTATTCCGGCCAGGTTTCAGGCCAGTTCTTTTTTTTCACTGTTTCCCTGTATTAGCGGCAGCCTAATGCGGAAGCTGGTGCCCATGCCTTCTCTGGTTTCTATATCTAACGACCCTTCATGGTTAATAATTATCTGGTGACAGATGGTTAAACCAAGTCCTACGGCATCAGCTTTGGTTGTATAAAAAGGTTCGGCTATTTTTTCCATATGGTCGGCAGGAATGCCTAGACCAGTATCGGAAATAATGATGTTACAGCCGCCACCGCTGTAGCGGGTGGCTATTTTTAAGTGACCGCCGCCCGGCATAGCATCAAAAGAATTTGTTGCTAGGTTGGTAATTACTTGTTTAATTTGGATCGGGTCTGCTTGAATCATCAATAATTTATCATCAAAAGCAGTTGTTATTTTTACCTGATGCAAAACTGCCCGGTTAACCAGCCCAGGTAACAACTCATCAATCAGCTTGTTTATATATACTGGTTCAACTAATGGATAAGCAGGTCTGGACAATAACAGAAAATTATTAACAATGCGTTCAATTTTCGCGACTTCCCGCAGAATAATATTGGTATAACGCCAGCACCGCTTACTATCTTTTCCCTCATTTTGCAGTAAAAAAGCAAAACCCTTAATAGTAGTAAGCGGGTTGCGAATTCTATCCGCCGTACCGGCAGCAAGTCTTCTGACTGTCGACAACTTTTCCATCCGTCTGTCCCGTTCATTATAAACACTTATTACGTCTAAAGATTGAATAATTCTCCTTACTTGATAGTGACTGATACATGCCGCCAGGATTATGGCAACTGCTAAATCAACTAATAAGGTGTAACTGCCTAAATCCACAGTTCCCTTCCAATAATTTGAAATCTTTAATAATCCGATTGCTATTAGGAACAAAAAAACATTCAAACTTACAATTTTCTGATAAAGGCCACGCTTTTTCATCTTTTATTCACCCGTTTATATTTAATATACAAAAACCTTTATATCATTCGTCTAATTATTCTGAAAATCCTCTTGTTTTTACGTGAAATAATTGTAGATATATGAGAGGTTTCTTCGAATTTTGTAAGCCCTATAATAGAAAAAAGCCAACAGTATGTTTATGACCTGTTGACTTCTGGACTTCTGGACTTCTGGACTTCTGGACGGCTTTTCTCATTGCCGCACGAGGTTAAACTCTGATAAGTTCATACTGCCTTGTACCGAGACCGATTTCTTCAGCGTAAACCAGTTGCACCCGCCAGTCAATGCCTGGGTGTAGCACACTAAACTTATCTGCCACTTCTACACCGGTGAAGCCCTCCAACCGGGAATTAGCCAAACCTTTTTGCCCGTTAACCAGGTCTACGCAGGCCTGATCTAAAGCTACCGGATCTATTGACGCCAGTATTCCCACATCATTTACAATCGGCGCATCACTCCAGCCACAGCAGTCACAGTCAGGGGTGACACCGGTAATAAAACTTACGAATACGGCTTTCCCCTGTTTATCCCGCAAAACCCCGTATGTATATTCAGCTATTTTTTCCTGGATCACATCAGGCTCTGTCTTCCAGTTAATAGCTATCGCCCGGCTCGGACAGGTTACGGTACATTCTCCGCAGCCGATACAAGCTGTTTCAGGTATTTTTGCCTTTTGCTCCATAATATAAATTGCGTCAGCCGGACACCACTGCGTACAACGGGCACAGCCTGTACATTTTTCAGGATCTATTGCCGGCAGCAAATCAGAATGCATCATCTGCTTGCCGCTGCGGCTGCCCAAACCCATGCCAATATTTTTCAATGTGCCGCCAAAGCCCGTGGCTTCGTGCCCTTTAAAATGGGTAACGGCAATCAAAACATCGGCATGTACCGCCACACTGGCAATTTTTACTTCTTTATAATGTTTTTTATTAATTTCCACCTGCACATAATCTTTGCCATTTAATCCATCGGCAATTACTAGCGGTGCACCTACGACAGCGTAATCAAAACCATTTTCAATGGCAGTTATTAAATGATCCACGGCATTGGCCCGGGAACCCACATAAAGGGTATTGGCATCAGTAAGAAACGGTTTCCCGCCTATTGCCTTAACTTTATCAACCAGCCGGCGCAAATACTGGGGCCGGATAAAAGCCGTATTGCCTTTTTCCCCGAAGTGGAGCTTTAGCGCCACCAATTCACCGGACTTGATAATGCTGTCAACACCCACCCGGTCAAGCAAGACTTCAAACTTATCCAGCATGCTTTGTCCGCGCTTAGTACGCATATCTGTAAAAAAAACCTTTGCTGACATCAAATCCCTCCATTTCTATAAGTGATTTGGAAATCATTCTCGGTATAATATAAAAAAACCTGCCCTAAAACTAAAAAAGCTGGCCAAACAAGAAAAACAAAGAGAAAACAGTCCATAGAACCGTTTTCTCCTAAATTTGGCCTTTATTTGGCAAATACATGGTTGCCGATTCTTGTTGTTACCGGCAGAGTGCGTATCCACCGGTCCGAGCTCTTTTCCGGATTATAAAAAAACAGCGCCCCACCTGTTGGATCACTGCCGCGCAAAGCCTCATAAGCCGCCCGGTAAGCCGCTGTCCCAGGTTCAAGATTAATGTTTCCATCTTTGACCGGGGTAAATTGATAAACGCCTTTGGTTCTTTGATAAATCACTTCCCGGATATTATCCGGAAACTTGCCGCTGGCAATTCTATTCATAATGACAGCGCCAACAGCCACTTTGCCCAAATGTCCTTCTCCGCGTGCTTCGGCATGAATCAATCTAGCCATTAAGGCCACTTCTGCTGCCGTGTAGCGTGCTATGGCACCTTCGCCAAAAACCGGCCGGGCCTCACTGCCTCCGGCACCGCTATTATTATTACCCCGCCGGTTACCATTACCCTGCCGGACCGGAATGGCGAGTCGTTCGCCCGCTTTAATATAAATTGTAGCAAGTTCATTAGCGGCCATTATTTCACTGGCTTTTAACCCATATCTACCGGCAATTCGAAAAAGGTTATCCCCCGGACGAACATGATATACATGGGTACGGGGCGCTATTGGTAAACTTAGTTTTTGCCCTGGGTATATTTTACTGCCATTTAGTTTATTAGCGGAAATGATGCTTTGAAATTTGATTCCGTAACGCTTACCTATCATAAAAAGATTATCGTCTGGCCGCACCGTATAATAGTTTTCTGCCGCTGCCGCCGGTCCCGCTAAGGTACTGAGCAGCAGCAAAGCAAACAATATTTTGCTAAATAAAACAACTTTTTTCAATTACTCACCCTCCTTTCTGAATTATACCCTCTATTATTATTGTCCATGCTGTTGTTTTTTAACCATTTTTGGATAACTATGGCCTACCAACCAGTTCCACTTCAGCTATCACAGGCAAATGATCAGATGCATCACCGGCCGGCACACGATGTTCCAGACACTTGAAATGAGCTGATGTAAATATGTAATCTATCCGGTGTGTAGGGCCCCATGACGGAAAAGTAAGCTTAGGCGGCTGATACAGGTTAGTATCATGAACAATTTTCAAAACCGGGCCCAGTTCATCATAATTACAGTTAAAATCACCCATGAGAATTAATGGCCCGCTGTGCCTATCTATGATTGCCGCCAGTTCCGCCAACTGTTTTAACCGTTCGCCGCCAGCCAGACCAAGGTGGGTGATAAACACCAACACGGGTTCGCCCGGTCCAACCACGCGCGCCTTCAGACAACGTCGGGGTTCGCGCTGACCGGGCAAAGGAAAATTATGAACTTTGTAAATGGTTTTTTTGGCCATTATGCAATTGCCAAAGAATCCTACCGGACCAAGCCGCAGCGTAGGACCGAAACAATAGTCCATTTTTGTCAACGCCGCCAGCTTTTTGGATTGATTAATAAAACCAGTGCGCGGAGTATAAGCCTCAATTTCGTTTAATCCCACTATATCCGGTTTTTCAGCTTTTATCAGGGCCGCTATACGGTCAAGACTCTTCTTTTTGCAAATGTCTATACAGGAATGGATATTGTAGGTCATTATTTTTAGTTTCATAAATATCACCTGTTGTTATATGTTTTTATTATAGATTATGTCCTTTTGCGGTTTTTATCGATGTTATAACAGTAATTTAGTCGGTGAAATAATAAAAAATATGCAGCCGGCAAACTCTTATCCACTTAGTGGTCAAGATCAAGCTTAACTGCAATATTTTAGGTTTTGAATTTAATTTATTTTACCAGCTTCCGCGCAGCGACAGTTTCACGCATATTGATTCCCGCAGAAATCCCACCCGATGTAATAATATTACAATCAAACAAATTTTCCTGATTTCCAGATACAATTCTTAGTTTCAAAGCTTATCACCCCACTAATCAACTCTTTGCATTTCCCAAACGGTTCCCTTTTTTGAAGGACAATATATTCTGTAAATATTTCTCAACTCGTCCATTTTCTTGCTCCCCCAAATATTTATTTCGGCCCAGGCTTTCCTCTATCTTTTGGCCGATTCACACTAAAAAGCAGCACAAAAAAAGCAGTTGATAATTCAAGTAATGGCATTTTTTATTTTAATTCATATAATGAATTAAAATAATTAGAGGATGTGTTGTATATGGTAGATAAAATTAAATCAAATCAGGTTCCACCTTGCCCAGGAGGCACCTTATATACTATCATACCGGGAGATTCTTATTTTGGTTTGGCAAGGAGATTTAATATTACAATAGCACAACTAATCGCAGCGAATCCTGGTATAAGTCCACAAAATTTACAAATTGGCCAACAAATCTGTATCCCTGTACCTTCCGGTGGCACACCCTGTCCAGGCGGTTTCCTGTATGTTATCAGAGCTGGTGATACTTATTTCTCAATTGCTCGCAGGTTCGGGACGGTTGTTCCCGCATTGATCTCAGCAAATCCAGGAGTTAACCCAGACCTCCTCGTTATCGGTCAAACCATTTGTATTCCCGCACCTCAACCCATTCCATGTCCCGGTGGCAGATTTTATACTATCGTTTCGGGAGACACCCTTTTTAGTATTGCCAGTCGCTTCAACACAACTGTCGAAGCACTAATTAGGGCAAATCAAGGGATAAATCCAAATAATTTACAGCCAGGTCAGGTAATATGTATTCCAATATGAAAACAAGTTGGATGTTTTGAGAGTGCCATATTACCCATTTAGGAGTCATCAATTGGATGACTCTATTTATTTTCGGCCTTTTATCAGATCAACCATACTTCTTTGTTGTTGACACAATAGTTCCTTGACTTCGTCTCTAAACTGTTCATGTGTGATATGAGCCTCATGAGTTCCAATAACGACTTTGATACTAGGAAAATTCTCTTCCAATATCGCTTTGTACTTGTTTTTGAAAGGGCACAAAGCCTCAATGCAATATGTAAAATGAATTGCGTCTATTTTAAATTCAGTCAATGCTCTTATTCTGCTCAGCAGCTTTTCCGGAGCAGCTAAGGTAGGACAGCCTGAACAGTTAATGATGCCAATTAAATCTAAGCATTCATCTTTCTTATATTTTTCGAAGGCACCTTTGCGATTTCTCATATCTCGTAAACAACTGACAGAAGAACAACCCATATCCTGGGTAGCGTTCGAACAAGATAAAATACCTATACGAGCCATAAAAATCCCTCCCTCCATTAATTGTTAACTATTCAAAATATCTAATGTCTTGTCAACTTAGATCAAATGTTCTAATATTTAATATAAAGGATGTGGCGCTGTGAAAAAGTTTACTTTACTTATAATGCTATTTGTTACTCTAGTCGTGTCTGGTTGTATTAAAGAAAGCAAAATATCGGAAAATAAGCTATCAGAAAATAATATATCAAATAATAAAAAAATTGAAAATAAATTGCCACCAAAAGAATCATTATTTATTGAGCGAATATTATCAGGGCACGACCAGGACCATGACGGAATTGATGACCTGGACGACATTATGCAAGGCGGTAGAGCTGAAGCACAAAGAAAACCTGCTTATATTAACGCTTATTACAAGGGAGGGTATCCGCCCGAAACTGAAGGCGTTTGTACAGATGTAATCTGGCGAGCGTTTAATGATGCCGGTTACAACCTTAAAAACTTAATAGATACAGATATTAAAAACAATACCAATACCTATCCTAGAGTTAATGGAAAACCCGAACCAAATATTGATTTTAGGCGGGTTCCAAATCTCGCCATTTTCTTTAAACGTAATGCGACCATTCTTTCAAATAAAATAACTCCAAATGATCCCGAAAACCTAAAGCTTTGGCAAGGTGGAGATATTGTCGTATATGGTGCGCCATTATGGCATATTGGGATTGTGTCAGACAAAAGACGGGCTGATGGGGTTCCTTTGCTAATTCATAATGGTGGGCCTTATGCTACAGAAAATGATATGCTACTTGATTGGCCAAGTCCAATTATCCATCACTTTCGCTTTCCAAAAACCGAACGATAAAATGAGGTTTTCCGGCATCCGGTCAGTTCCTTAGCTTCCACAAATAATTATAAAACGGGGCAATTACGGTAAAATCAGATATTAGCTGGTCTATTAGATCACTGCTAAAAAGATTATTATCTATACTTCGGTTACAAACCAGGTATAGATTTTTTCTTTGATACCACTCGAGCAATTCCCCGGTCTTGGTATTATCCAAAACCCTCTTATACTGTTCGCCTGCCGGCTGAAAGGTTTTTTGTTTTGATAAGAAGGCTATGGCTTTTTTAATTTGTTCGCTTCCACTTTTTAAACCTCCAAAAACTTTTATTAAATCCTCATATTCGTTTGATTATTTGTTGAACTTATCTTAATATAAGCATACAAACAATAATAAAGGAGGCAGAAACTATGAAAGTAGTTGCTTTTAACGGCAGCCCCCGGAGGGAAGGAAACACGGCCCAGGCCATCAATATTATCTTTGAGGAGCTGCAAAAAGAAGGTATTGAGACAGAAATGGTGCAGTTAGGCGGACTTAAGGTCTTTGGCTGCCTGGCCTGTGGCAAGTGCCGGCAAAATCAGGATAACCGGTGTGCCCGTACCGATGATGAAATGAACTTCCTGCTCAACAAGATGATTGAAGCAGACGGCATAATCATTGGTTCACCCACATATTTCAGTAATGTCAGCACCGAGGTCAAAGCCCTGATAGACCGGTGCGGCTATGTTGCAAAGGCTAACGGGGGCACACTGTTCAAAAACAAAGTGGGAGCAGCGGTGGTATCCGTCAGAAGAGCCGGCTCTAATTTTGTATATTCGGCAATTAATTATTTTTTTGGGATATCACAAATGATTATACCGGGGTCTATTTATTGGAACATGACCTTATCCAGAGACCCCGGCGACCTTCAGAAGGATAGTGAAGGCATTGAAACCTTCCGCACTTTAGGCCAGAACATGGCCTGGCTGCTGAAAAAAATAAACTAGTCGTTTTCTAAGATTTCTCCGCCTTAACACTTGATTGCAAGCTTGCCTGAATCCCTTTCAATTCTTCTTCAGCTATTTGAGGGCCTTTGCCAATGGCCAATTTTTGAGGTAACATAAATAAAACAATTTCATGTTATGCGGCAGTTCACCGGCCATGTCTATGCATGGCTGTAATTTTTCTCTGGAAAATCCCCTGGAAACCAGGAAATCAGCTACAGCCGGGTTGGTACTTCATCCTTATCTGCCAGGTAAACGTTTTTGTAAATATCCCGCAGGTCCCGCAGATAGATTTGTACCTTATCCGGAATAATAAATCTTAAGATATATAATCTAAAGGCGGGATCATTACATGGACTATAAACCAAATTACATTAACCTTTTTTATAATGGCTCACTAAAAGAAAGAGCAATTTTAGCAAAAAACCATCTTAAACAATGCTGTCTTTGTCCTCATGAATGTAGTATCGATAGAACTCGTGAAACCGGTTTTTGCAAGGCATCAGATAAAGCAATCGTAGCAAGTTTCGGTCCGCATTTTGGCGAGGAAACCGAATTAGTCGGCACTAACGGTTCCGGGACCATCTTTTTTGGTTACTGCAATCTGAGATGCGTCTTTTGTCAAAACTACGAATTGAGTTTTGGCGGCGAAGGAGAAGTTACTTCAGATGAAAATTTGGCAGAAATAATGATAAAGCTTCAAGACAAATACCGGTGTCATAATATAAACTTTGTATCCCCTACCCATTTTGTCGCCAACATCCTAAACGCTTTGTTACTGGCCGTAGAAAAAGGCTTGAGAATTCCTCTGGTCTACAATTGCGGCGGCTATGAAAAGGCCGACATAATTGAATTGCTAAACGGCGTTATCGACATTTATATGCCGGACTTCAAATATGATGCCGAAGGCAAAGGGCAAAAATACTCATTAGTTAAAGATTATCCGGCCCAGGTAAAAAAATCCCTGATTAAAATGGACCGTCAGGTTGGTGGTATAAAGGTTGATAATAAAGGGATTGCTTATAGAGGGCTGTTCATCCGTCACTTGATGATGCCCGGCGGATTGGACGAAACTAAGAAAATACTGGATTTCATTTCGGGAGAGTTATCCCCTGATTGCTTGGTAAACATTATGGATCAATATTACCCGGCTCACCAAGCCCACAGGTACACTGAACTAAACCAAAGAGTGACAAAGGAAGCCTGGCAAGAAGCTATGTCTTATGCTAAAAAGCTTGGTTTAAGGACAGTAATGTGATGATTTACTTTAACTAACCAGTTCCCTCCATCCGTAAGCAACCAGATGCAGCTTGGTTCCGTTAAGTTCGAAGGTTTGAGTATCTATTGGCATCCAGGACAAGGTGATTAAGTTATCAAGGCCGGCATCATCGTCAGTTCCAAGCAATTGGTTATTACGGCCACCGCCCTTATCGCTAAAACCGCATTTTCTGGCAATGGCCTCCAGCAACGTTGATTTTCCTGAGCCATTCTCTCCAACGAAAAAGGTAACGTTTCCTTTGAATGCAATGGAGTTTACGCCACGAAGAGCAGGGATGTTATATGGAAACCTATTATAGCTCTTTACGGAGACCCAATTTAATCTAGCCTCTTTTAAAAAAGGCACAGGCTTGCATCCTCCAATCTTTGTTCAGCTTTTGGGATTAATGACGTATTAGGAATTTGCTCTGGTTCTACCGTAAACTTAGCTGCAATCATTATAGCAGTAATAATTAACAACAATAACAGGAACCCCATTATTCCTTTTCTCATTTTCGCCACCTCAATTTTTCAATCCCCACTCATTAAATCCATTCTAGCTCTGTATAACCCGGATTTCCATTATGTAAACCTCCTGTGGCAAACACCTCACCGGCTATTCAAGTTTATATCTTGTGTAAGTCTTCAACGGTCCGTTCATTCTTGAGGTTGCCGGTGTTTAGTGTAGTTTTTGGCTCAATCAACAATACATGAACTTCTTCTGCTGCAACAGGCAGGTGTTCTACACCTTTTGGAATTATAAAGAACTCGCCTTCCTGTAAGCAGATATCACGGTCTCTTAACTTTATAGTCAGATTTCCAGATACTACCATAAACAACTCATCTTCATTATCGTGGTGGTGCCAAACGAATTCGCCTTTAAGTTTGGCCAGCTTTACGTATGAATCGTTCATTTCACCAACAATTTTGGGACTCCAGTACTCTTTAAACATACTGAATTTTTTATTTAGATTTACCTTCTCCATGATTACCTCCATTTTTATTAAGATTGATTTTCCCATATTGACAATGTATCTTACCTCACCGGTGTTTCTCTAAAGTGACCAGAACTATTTCAGGAGGAACGTTTACTCTCAGCGGTAAAACGCTCTCTCCGAGTCCCCCGGTTATAACCATATTTGTCCTATCTGTTGTATAAAGACCATAATCCAGCTCAGGAAATAACCCTTGCCCCGGAGCAACAACAGCACCAATCAGTGGCAGTCTCACCTGTCCTCCATGGATATGTCCCGTTAATATCAGGTCAATTTGTTCCTTGATAGCACGTGGGTAGATGTTCGGAGCATGGGCCAATAAGATTTTGGCAGATTGTTCATCAGTAACTTCTTGCATTACTTGCTCCAGATTATCTCGACCCGAATAGGGGTCATCCACGCCTAATATCCATATGTGCTGTTGACCAACGTAGAATTTTGATGCCTTGTTCTCTAATATTTTGACTCCATATTTCATCAGAGGTTCCCTAATATGATAGTCCGACCACCATTCATGGTTTCCGGGAACGAAATAAACAGGTTTATCCATTAATTCTTCAACTAACCGTAGTGCTGGTGCCATTTCCGGATTTCTCTTGTTGACAAGATCCCCGGTAATGGCAACAATATCGTATTTCTGCTGCTTAATCAATTCAATTAACTCACGTTGACCACGTCCAAACCACTTGCTGTGAAGGTCGCTTATGTGTAATAAGGTAAACCCGTCAAAGTTAGAGGGAAGATTTTTAATAGCGATTGAGTACCTTCTGACAGCTATCATCCGGGTCTCCGCAAATGAATAAGTGATAAAAGCCAAACACCCACCTAATATAAAGGTGCGCCGTGTAATTTTAGCACGTTTCAACAAAAATCCTCCTAAGAAGCAGGTTTGCCAGTTCCTTATTTATAGATTTTTCCACATAATCTTATTATTTGCGCCAATATACAAAAAACCTTTTTTAAACATTTCTTATTTGATTTCCGGTTTTAATTCCCATTAGTGGATATTCTGCTTAAAAGGAATGTTTTTACTTCGTACTCCCCGATAATATTAATATTTATATTTACATATTAAGTATGATATGGATTGAACTATCAATGCCACGCCAAGAAGCATCGTCAATAACGAAGAGGACTCAATTTCAACGGTGTTTCTCTCTATAAAAAGTTTTAATATTAAAATAACAACAAATAATACTCTAAAACTGATCCCTAACGACTTTTCGCTAATAAATTGTTTTCTTTCATCATCGTACATTTCTCCCGGATTATTTTTCAAACGCTTATATTGATAAATAAAATACAAAAATGATAGGCAACTTATAGCAAACCATATCATTGTGGGATAACCAAACTCTTTTGTAAACAAATCATAAATTCCAATTTGTAAAAAGAGAATCGCAAAAACTGCAGAACCAATTATTTTTGAGCTTGTTCTTTTTGCTTCCATTTGTTTTCACTCCTTATTCAAAAATAAAGACTTCTTCAATAGTTTTATTAAATGCTTTGGCTATCTTATAAGCAAGCATGATTGACGGGTTGTATTTTCCACGCTCTAAAGATATTATCGTCTGCCTTGATGTATCTAAAATTCGTGCTAGTTCTTCCTGGGTCAACCCCCTTTCTTCTCTAAAATCTTTTATTCTATTTTCCACTTTACCACCTCACTGCATGTAAAGTTTGCTTTACATGCACAGTATATATCATTTTTCGCTTAATGTAAAGTGTGTTTTACATTAATTTTTAATAAAATTACCTTGTTTGGTTCATTTCATTAACAAAATTATCCGGTTCCTCTAATGACAAATATATTCTACTTACATTCGTAAAATCTTTAATCATTCCCTGAATAATCTGTGGTTCCTTAAACTCAATAGCAACATTACAGTTTTCACCGGCAGTAATATATAATGTTCCAGGTTCATCTTCCGGCATTTCGGGACCAAGCGAAAAAGTTGAACCGCTTTTTGAGACCTTATTTACACCTGCTATCACTTTCCATTTAATGTCCTGACAACATCTCAACCCCATTTGCAACCTAATTCCACTCTGACTAAACTCATTTGCATACACCTTCATAGCAGTATAATCTGCGGCTAAAAATGCTATTGCCCATACCCCGATGATAAAATGTATGATCTTCCAAGTCATCCATTTATCAGGCAGTAAAATAGTTACGGCTGCAATCTCTAATATACACAGAAAAATAAAGACTTTAAAAAAGAACCTATAATTTTCTAGCTTGTTTGCATATACCCCTTCTTTATACAAAACTCTTCTTGAAGTTAATGTTTTTAGTAATGTATAGTAAAGTCTTAATTCCAAAACAACCCACTTTGCTGCAAATGATGGAACTGCTAACTCAAGAGCTCTGCGCAGAGCAACAAACCCCGCTAAACCCTCATTCTTCAATTGCCGGTACTTTCGTACCACCTTAGTAAGTTTGAATATCAGCATTATGAAGAAAGCCAATTCTAGCCCGGCGGCTAAATATAAAAAGTACCACATATAACGAGCTGGTACTAATCCAAACGCACTTAGAATAGCATTCAGAATTACAAAGCCTAATAATACTGGCAGTATATGTTTCTTAACTTTATTTAAAAACCCTGAAGAATCAGTAATTTGAATCTCCCCCCAAAAGCAATTATTCTTTTAATCAATTAAATGACTTAATAATTTGTTTCCACTTTTGTTGCCTATGCATGTAAAAGGCTGTAGCGGCTAACCATACTGGCAAGGTAAAGATTCCGGCCCTGATTTCAATCTCATCCAGGTTAAATTACAGTGAAGCACCCTTCATCGGGCTACCGTTGTCAGAATGGAGAACCAGCGGTTTTAGCAGCGCTATGCGCTGTTCTGACACTACTCCACGACGCACCAGAATACTTACATTTTCCGCCGATTCTTCCAACCATATTTCCCAGGCAATGATTTTCCTGCTGCACAGGTCTATTATCAGATACAGGTAAAAATAAATGCCTTTAGCTGGCCCAGGCAGCCATGTAATATCCCACATCCAAACTTGATTTGGTGCTTGTAGCACAATGGGTTGAAATAGTCAAGAAATACTCCTTTTAAAAAACTTCGGAATTAGTATTGTTTTAAGCAAATAGTAAATTGGCGGGGTAAAGATAATCGCCAGAATAAAGAAATTCGAAAAAAACCGAAATGAACCATCTATGTAAGCTATAACAATTGATAAACTGAGCGGAACTAAAAAGATTATTGAAGGCGTGGCTATTTTTTCTGAATCTAAAAAAACAACGTAAATGTCTATGTAAATAAAGTAACTTGTTAACGAAAGAAGTAATATATATTCTGTAATCTCCAATTTTTCTTCTAACACCATCGTAACTGCTATAGCTATAAAAAGTTGAATATATGGGTTAATCTTAAATTTATTTATTTTGCTATTCAATGCAATAAATAACAATACATTTATACCAGGAATCCATACAAAAGATGTTAAATCTAACCATCCCCCATCAGCTGTAAAAGAGGAAATAGTTATTATGAAAACAATTACAATGAACATAATCCTTAATCCTTGCATTAATCTTCCTCCCAGTAAACTTCTTTATCGTTCGAGGCGAAGTCGACGCAACTTCCCCATTTTCGATTTTTTATCCCCATTGTGTTTTTACGTTATTACAGATATACTGTAATTACGATATACTGTAATTACGATATAATATTTTGGAGGTTTTAATATGCCTACAGTTAAAAAGACTATCAAGTCCCATAAGGTCTCAGTACAAAAACGTAATTTAATTAGTCTACCAAAGGAAATACGAGAAAAACTAAATATTTCTGAAGGTGATATGCTTGATATCCATATTGAAGGCAACAAGATTGTTCTTGAGCCTTATAAGTTAATTCCATCTAGTCAGGCATACTTCTGGTCTGAAAAAATTCAAACAGATATGTTAGAAGCAAAGGAAGATATAAAAGCTGGTAGGGTTCGTGAATTCACCAACGTTAATGAGTTTTTGAAAGGGCTGGATAATGACTAGAAAATTCCGTTCAACCCGAACATTTGATAAACAATTCAAGGCCTTGGAACAACGGATTCAAAAACAAGCAACAAAATGCCTCGAGTTATTCATGAAAGACCCTACCCACCCTTCATTACGGTTTAAAAAGGTTCAGGGAACAGCTATTTTTTTTGAGATTAGTGTTAACATGTCAATAAGAATTATCGTTGAAATCAAATCCGATGATAACGACCAAATAAATACTTTGTTCATCATCGGCAAGCACGAAGAAGTTTTTCCAGTAGATTAGTCACAGGTTACAGCCTGTGGCTTTTTATTTATCTAACATACAACGACACTCACCTCGCGGCCGGTAGAACTTTTGCTAGGCGAAGCTATATTTTCTAACATGTTTCAAAAGCAGGAGATAAGTTTATTTAATTGAATTAACAGGTATGAGGAAAGGGAGGATGTTTTGTACAGTAACGAATTTACAAACGATTGGGATATTGACGTTTTTAAGTCACTCGCTAGAGCATCTGTTAAAGCAACGGCAGAAGCGAAGGCAAAAATGGCGGTGAAAACATCAATCAAAGTGCAGCAGTCATGGATTAGCTATAAAGATGTCTATGAAAAGGAAAAACCGTGTAATAGCCAACTTGGTTTCGGAATGTCAATTGATAATTTAGTTAAACTCGAATATTTCATTAGAAAAGGAAGCAGTTGCAACTTAACCGACAAGGGTTTGAAACGGTATAATGAATTGCTGGGAGCTTAACGGCTCTCTTTTTCTTTATTTCCTAGATTCCCGCCCACTCATAACGATGCGGGCGGGGTAACGCCTAAATTAGCATAAAGTGTCTTCTGCTTCTCAAGAAGCTCGCCAATACGCAGTGTCTGGCCAGGCTGTTCATCCAATTCCTTCTTCACGAAGGCAAGGGACATTTTTACGGATATCAGGAATTTAAGGTGGAGGTTTCCCCAAATACCATCGCTATATTAAACTGCGGCAGAGGATCGTTCTCCTTGTTTTTACCGTACTGTACTTGGCGGAGATGTTCGGAGTGACTGGATATGGACGTGGTGTCGTAAGCCCAGAATTCCTTTTCAGACATACGTCTGCCCTGCAGACGGAAGAACTTATTCTTCGCTTCCTCTGTGATAGATGCGAATAGCTCACTGCTGCGCTGTGATGTGATGTTTTTACCGTATGGATGCTTATGTAGGCTGCTCCATTTTTCAAAGCGAAACAGGGGATTTTTATCTTCAAGGATGAGGTAATAAGCGATGGAAAGTATCTGCTTATAAGAATTTGGAAAGCACTGCTTTAAATCATCCGTGACACCAAGTTTAGTTACTTCGTCCTTTTTCCGACCCCTGCCGTCGGTCGGTATGATTTCGCCGGTTTCTTTGTCCACCCGGCCTATAAGTGTGCGTCTCGAACGGGATTGCTGCTTTTCTTTATCCCAGTAGGAAATGGATTGGTATGCGTAGGTTATACCTGAACGATTATCGGTCTGAAATACGGTAGCAACCATTATTATATCGCCTCCTCGTTATGTATATTGTAACACATAACGAGCGATGAAGCAAGCATAAATTGGGTGTAAAGCCAGTATTTTCAGTGTTTAAAGGACTTCCTCGTCACTGCCTCGTTATGAGATGGCGGGAATGTAGGTTCAATCGTAACATTCCTAAATGTAATGGGATAATCCCGCAATTGCCAATCCGTTTTAAAAAATGATAATAAAAACTTAATTAATGCTTCATTTTACCTCCCGGCTCGAACTGGCGCGAATTTTGCTAATCCAAGATTTACTCTTTACTCAAATACAAATGGCATGACAGCCTTATATTAAGAAGATTTATTACGCTTCACTAAATACCTGAACAACAAGAAAAATAATAGACTTATATTTAAAACTGAAACCGTTACCGGCAAAAAGAAAACAATATAATAAAACTGAGGCGAATCAGGTGCTAGACCACCAAATTCCTTTCCACGCGACCAAATATAACACCAAATACCTGCAATAATTGCGGAGGCTATAACATAACCCAACCAATATTTGAAGCCTTCAAAAACATCCATACGGAGAAAGATAACGAAAAGCAATGCAGTAGTAATGGGCGCAACCCACATAGATACTTCGGCTAAATCAACAACATCAAACATGTTAACCCCCTAGAAAAAGGCGCTTATAAGAAATTCTTAGGCCGTACCATTTCGCATAACGTCCCGGGCCATCCACGAACTTCCGTGCCGAACGGGCTGGCGCGGTTTTTGCGCTCTTATTGCATAAATCACTACACCGTGTCATGCTTTCACCAGCAAGAGACACGGATTAAGTCGAGTGTGTTTTTTCCGAACACCGTTAGTTAGCACCAGCACTCTCTTCGCCGTAAGCCTGTTACAGCGCCTCTTGTGGAAGTGGATTTGACACGGTGGGGTGATTTTTGCCCCCGCAAAAACCGTGACAGCCCGGTGAGGCACGGAAGTTAGGCGTAGCGCAGCGAAGCCGTGGATGGCCGTGTTATACGAAGTCTGGCGACCGCCTAAATTCGATATGTTTTTTATCATTATTATGATATAATAACATTAATAATAATGATAAAGGAGCGATTGGGATGCCTTACATTAAACCGATATCAGACCTAAGAAACAACTTCAATGAAATCTCAGAAATCTGTCATGAACAAGGTGAACCTGTTTTTATTACCAAAAATGGTCAAGGCGATTTAGTTGTTATGAGCTTAACCTTATACGAAAAATTAGAAGCATTAATTGAATTGTACCAAAAATTGGGTGAAGCAGAAAGCGAAAGTGCTTCAGGAGCACCAACTAAATCTCATAAAGACCTTATGAAGCAAATGAGGGCTAGAATAAATGGGTAAAAAGTGCCGAATAGAGTATCTACCTGTTGCACAAAATGATTTGACAGAAATACTGGAATACATTCAAAAAGATAATCCTTCTGCTGCCCTGAATTTTCTTGTTCAAATTGACGAGGCGGTCATAAAGCTCGAAGATTTTCCCTTAATGGGACAAGTCTCAAAAGATCGCAGATTACAAGCCCTGAATTATCGGATGTTAATCGTAAGCAGTTATCTAATTATCTATGTTGTAATGGATAACGTGGTTGAAATAAGAAGAATTCTCCATGGCAGAAGAAAATATGGTTTTCTCATTGACCCCAGATAGCCAGATTTCGTATAACGCATCTGCCGGAAACGAACTTTGCCTTCCCGCCCCTCCGGCTGGCGCGGTTTTTGCCGCCCCAGCCCCTTCCTCCCTGCCGCAAAAACCGTGACAGCCGAGGACGTGGGAAGTTGGGTCGGAGCGTAGCGGAGCCGTTTCCAGTGTTGTTAGATGATGTGTCCGTCCTACCCGGATCAGTATCTTTAGCTTCTCATAATCTTTTTTCTGTGACAGACAGTTATTAACATGGATTCGGTAAGTAACCATGTTAAAACTGAATTTTATCCAGTGTTA
>CAZWUW010000047.1:0-22904 GCA_964636895.1 uncultured Eubacteriales bacterium | reverse complement strand
CCGTCACGCCCGGCTTCCTTGCCATGCTTGCTTCTTAATGACCTCGGTTGCTTATCGGCGGCGCCTGACCGCGTCAGCTGCCCTGTCGTCATCCTCAGCGTACAAAAGTACGCTTCCGGTGCCAACAGCTCATCTTCCTTGTCATGCTTGCCGCTAAATAACCTCGTTCTGTTTTTCATCCCGCCGTCTCTCAACCGCGGAACTCTATCTTACCATGCCGACCCCTGCAGGTCAACCGGTAATTTTTGGTTTTCTCGGTCATTAATTAGCGGCGCCTGGCAGCTTTCTTGTCATGCTTGCCGCTAAATAACCTCGTTTTGCCTTCCGCTTTTCTGCGGTCGGCACCGGCCGCTCTCGCAACCCGGAATCTCATCTTAACATCTCCGCATCAGATTTGCAAGATACAATGTCTGGTAATTTTTAAAAAGCGCTAGGCGCGCTTAGGAATTTTATTGTAACATAGTTCAAGAAGCTTGTCAAGCATCCCGTTGCGTTTCCTATTACCTTCCTATTACATTTCCCCTTGAATCTCCCGTTAAACTTTTCTTTGCATTCCACGCCCCTTCATAAAAAGCCATAATAATAAGACTGTTGACTTACAATTAGTCAGCAGTCTTACCATGCCCCTTTTAGTATTAACAGCCTCAGCATATCCTGTTTATTCTTTTCTTTTCATTTGCGGAAATAGTAAAACATCCCTAATGGAAGCGGAATCAGTTAATAGCATAATTAGCCGGTCAATCCCGATACCCAGCCCGCCGGCGGGTGGCATGCCGTATTCCAGCGCTGTAATGTAGTCTTCATCCATCATATGAGCTTCATCATCTCCGGCTGCCCGCTGCGCAACCTGTTTGCGAAACCTTTGCTCTTGATCAATGGGGTCATTAAGTTCTGAAAAAGCATTGGCCATTTCCCGTGCATAAATAAATGCTTCAAAACGGTATGTATAGGCCGGATTTTCTTTTTGACGCTTGGCCAGCGGCGAAATCTCGACAGGATAATCAGTAATAAAGGTAGGCTGAATAAGTTTGGTTTCGACAAATTTTTCAAAAACTTCATTAATAATATTGCCGCGGGTGGCCCCTGTATCTACCTGTAGACCTAAACCTTTTGCCGCCGCCCGGGCATCTTCGTCATTTTCAATAACAGTAAAATCTACGCCGGTACAGTCTTTAACCGCTGACAGCATGGGCATACGACGCCAGGGCGGATTAAGATTTATAGTCTCCCCCTGATAAATAATCTCGGTCGTGCCAAGGACTTCCCGGGCTACAGTTGAAATCATTTCCTCAGTCAACGTCATCATATCCCGGTAATCTGCATAGGCCTGGTAAAGTTCCAGCATACTGAACTCCGGATTATGTTTGGTAGATATCCCTTCATTACGAAAATTCCTGTTCAATTCATAAACCTTCTCCAAACCACCCACCAGCAGTCGTTTCAAATAAAGTTCCGGCGCAATACGCAGGTACAGATCAATATCCAGCGCATTATGATGAGTAATAAAAGGCCTGGCGGAAGCACCTCCGGGGACAGGCTGCATCATGGGTGTTTCCACCTCAAGAAATCCCTTGCGGTCAAGATAACTGCGGATAGCACTGATAACCTTACTGCGGGTAATAAACACATTTTTTACTTCCGGATTAACTATTAAATCAACATACCTTTGCCGGTAACGCAATTCAACATCCTTCAGTCCATGCCACTTTTCCGGCAGCGGCCGCAAGGACTTGGCCAGGATGGTAATTTCTGTAGCCCAGACGGAAGTTTCTCCCCGCTGTGTGCGAAAAACCTTTCCCTTTGCACCGATAAAATCGCCAATATCCAAATGTGTAAACAGGTCGTATGCTTCCTGGCCTAGCTCATCCACCCGGGCATATATCTGAATACGCCCGGAAACATCCTGAACATGCGCAAAACTGGCCTTACCATGGCCACGCTTGGCCATTAACCGACCTGCAATGATAACCTCTTTTTCATTCAATGCAGTGAACCCGTCCAATACTTCCTGTGCGGTATGGGTGCGTTCAAATTTTTGACCAAAGGGATCAATGCCCGCGTTTCTAAGCTCGTCCAGTTTTTTTCGCCGGACCAGCATTAATTCGTTCAGGTCCAGTTCCTGATCCATAATTTAATAACCTCCAAAGGGGGGTAGCCACCCTATTTCTTAATATCAAGAATTGTGTATTTCAGTTTGCCTGCCGGTACCGATACCTCAACAGTACTACCGATAGACTGGCCTAATATGGCTTTGCCTACAGGAGATTCATTAGAAATCTTATGGGCCGAGGGGTCGGCCTCCGCGGATCCAACAATAGTATAATTTATTTCATCCCCTACTTCCAGGTCTTTTAGAAGAACAGTAGAACCGATAGAGACAACATCGGTATGAATTTCCCCTTCATCAATGAGCCTTGCATTACGAAGCATTTTTTCCAGGGTTAGGATGCGGCCTTCTATAAAAGCTTGTTCATTTTTGGCATCCTCATATTCGGAGTTTTCGGAAATATCACCAAACTCAATAGCCTGCTTAATCCTTTCCGCCACTTCCCGGCGTTTTACTGACTTTAACTGCTCCAACTCCTGCTCAAGTTTTTTTAGACCTTCCAGGGTAAGGATTACTTCTTTTTCTCCCATAAACTCGCTCCCCTTTGTTATAATTCGTCCGATGTTCAGTCAATTTTATGCGATTATTTTTTTAGTATGTCTAAAATCATGTGCTCTCAAGCACGAAAAGAGTGTCAAGTTTAACTTGACACCGGTTTATTCCCCTTTTCTCTTATGGAAATATTATAATGACCTAACTAGTATTTGTCAAGGAATGACCGCTTACTGACAGTTAATCTCCGTTTCACCCTTAGTAAGCCTGACTTTACCTTTTCCATCAGTTATTTTTTCATAATGCACAGCATTAAACCCTGTCCTGAACCTGGAAATGGCATTTTGATACTTCTTCATCTTCTTCTTTATATCTTCAAGCCATTTTCCGGAGAATGCAGCATCAAGGTTGTCGTGATTTTTTTCAAGTGCCTTAAATACCGGAAGCAAATATTCTCCATACTCCAAATAAGGCATGGTGAGCCTGTCGGCCTCGGTGATCACAAAGGCTGCGATGACGGTCACTCGACCCTAGCTATTTGGTTTTGGCGGTTTTATACTAACGGGTTTTTCCCGCAAAGGAAGGTTCATTTAATGAGCTAATTCTTTTGCAGGTTTTTTGTTGCCAAAAAGACCACTCCCCGCAAGCCAAAGTCGGCTGCAAACACGCTAATAGCCTCTCGGAATAAAAGAGCACTTTAAGGTTAAGTTGGAAATAAATTACTGGAAATTATTCTGATAGGCTAGAAGAGAGTGGGTTGGTTTCTTGAATTTATAAAAAAGGGCATGCCAAATAAACCAAGCAATGTGAATTTTTTAAAAGTTAGTTCTAGGCAGCTTGATTAAAAATAAACTCTGAGAGTTTCAAGGTTTTTTTCTTCTCACTGTACCAGGCATCAATGTGTTGGCACATCATGATGCAGTAGATACGGATGTACCACATTTTAGTGGAACGGTGGCGGCCGGCTTCCAAGTGATAATCAATTTTTTCCCGTTTATTAGAACGTTCAATAGAAGTACGCCGCTTGTAATTGAGTTGCCACTTGTCTGAAGACCTAGGCGTTTTGGTGAAAAGCCGTAGATTATCTTTTGAAAAAGTATGGAATGTACGACCGTATTTGGCAGTAGAGCAAGGGTTTTTGCATGAATTTTTAGTTCCACAGGCAAGAGGACATCTCCATTTTTGGCGTTTCTGGGAAATATCATATCCATTTGGTTTCATTTCTTTATCAATGGGACATATAGGGATGCCTTTAGAAGAGATTTTAATATCACTGTCAGAGCTATAGTTCTTTTTTGTTCTGGGGTTAAGGTCAATAAAAGGCTCAATTTTCTGGTGAATTAACAACTCGTAAATAGCTTCCGCATCATGAGCAGCATCAAGAAGCATTCTTTCAACTGTGCCCAAGGAGAATCGTTGCGAAAATTCAATTGAACTAGCAACCAAGCTCACAGCATCATGCCTGGAAGCAGGCTGTAGCCTGGGATACAACGGTAAATCGTATGGACTGTCGCTAGCAGATATCATGTAGAGGTGGTATCCATTGAAATACCTTTCCCTAGAGCTATCCCATCCTGAATTACAGTCGGGCTGGGAAAAAAGGCGGGGATGGTTACATTTCGTTATACCTTGGGCACTACAATTACAGGTAGATTTGCTCCTTGGATATTTAGCAGCTTCCAAAGGGGTGCCATCACCGGCAACACCAAGAGAATTCAGGTCACCAAGTAGACCTAATTTAGCTGAGACATCAAGAAATTGAGATTGAAAGAAATCAAATAAGCGATCTCCCGGTAGACATTTTCTCTTGGAACCATAGCGAAGAAACCGGTTCACTAGTTTCGCCACAATACCAGGATCTTTAGGGGCTTGTTTTTCACCCTTTTTCAACTTTTTCTTTTTTTTCTTTTTACGTTTCTGTTTTTGAGATTTGAAGTTTTGTTTGTTGTAACCCCATAGACGTTGAAAGAAGTCATAAAAGGTTCCTACACCAGGGATATCCCCTGGTTCGAAGCCACTTAGAATGGCATAGAGAGGGACCCGATACAATTGATCAACCCACTTGCTAATGCCAATTGTAGGGCTAGTTAAGAGAAACAGAAGGTAGGAACGCAACATGGAGGCAGGATCACGAGGAGCAGGACCTTTAAGAGAATAAGTATCAAAAAGCCAGGTCGTCACGTAAGAAAGATCTGTGATCCACAGTTTTGAGATGATAGGCCAGTCCTTGCTTACAAGAGTGAGGATTCCCCCAGAATAGTGTTTTTGTAGCTGTTCTATTAGGAAGTTTTGATAAGATTCATGGGCAACGAGTGAAGGTTTCATTTCAACACCCCTATCAATGAATGTAAGGGAAAAATCCCTTCATCGCGATTATTGGGGCGTTTCTGAAAAGTCAAGTGTTTTTATGATTTTTTTAGAAATATTTCAATATGGAATTTCCAATTCTGATATATTGAAATAAAAAATCCCCCTACAAAAGTAGGAGGAAAGTAATTTAGGTGGTTCAAGCAAAGCCTTGAGCCATCTGACTCGGCGAATGCCGAGAGGCTATGCTATTTTAAGGAGGTGAGCCAAATGCCAGACTTAGTCCCCCTCCCGGGGTACTTGCTGGAGGCGTGTAAATGATTGTCACTAGTTCGATTCCTGCATTTCAAAAAAACCGGCAAGCACATCAAGAACTTCTTCCAAGATTTCCAGAGAAGCCTTTTCTTTAAATATCGCATTTCTGGCGGTTACATCAAGAGATTTTACCTGCTCACACATAATCACACCGGTTGTTGTAGTTTTTTCGTCCAGCGAAACATGTAAAGGAAACCCCCGATCAGTATTTGTGATCGGACAAACAATAGCGATACGCGTCCTCCTGTTGAATGTGTTGTTGCTAACAACCAACGCCGGTCGGTGGCCGCTTTGTTCATGACCGGCCTGGGGGCTAAATTCGAGGGTTATTATATCCCCTTGTTCCGGCACGTAAGGCATCACCATACCTCTTTACCAACCGGTTTATCGCCGGTGTCTAACTCCGTGCATTTATAATCCCCGTCGTACTCTTTAAACCGCTCCGCTGTGGTTAAATGTTTTTTCTTTGCCCGCCGAATAATTATGCAATCTCGCTCAGCCGTGATATGTACCTTGTCATTTTCACGTAAAGAGGCCGTTTCTAATATGCCTTTTGGTAATCGAATAGCCTGACTGTTACCCCACCTGTGAATAGTAGTAAACATCACGCGCCCCCCTTTTAATTTGAGTATATACATTGGATATACTTTTGTCAAACATAAAAGAAATATCAATATTCTAGCAATCCATTTTCAATTGTTTTCCTTACTGCTTCAACTCAGGAATTTACGCCTAATTTGGCGTATATCTTTGAGGTAATCACCCTGACGTTGATTGGTGTAACATAAAGCCTTTTGGAGATTTCCTCACCCGAAAAGCCTTCCACAATAAGTCTGAGAATCTCCGTTTCACGCTTAGTAAGCCTGACTTTACCTTTTCCATCAGTTATTTTTTCATAATGCACAGCATTAAACCCTGTCCTGAACCTGGAAATGGCATTTTGATACTTCTTCATCTTCTTCTTTATATCTTCTGAGTTCTCGGTTATAACTGGTTTTTCAGCTCGACCTGGGCTCGAAAATCTCCCATCAAATCTGACGCCGAAGGTACCTCGCGTATAAATATTATAATTATTATAGTTTCCCTTATCATCGAGTTTTGAAATAAAAGGTCCGTTTTTATTGCCAGAGTCAGACATGACCGGATCGACCATGAGCCATATGGCGACTGTAAAGTTGCTTCCCAGATTGAGTTTAGGAGAGCTGTTTACGCTAACAAAACCGCCGTTAAATGAAGCAGATTTCCCCATTACCCCATCATCGACAAAGGTCACATCTCCAACGGCAGTCCCATCGTTACCGTTGCCTGATGCATCTTTGAAGTCACCTTCAAAAGTATAATGGGCCACCAGACGACTATCGGCCGTCTCTGCAAAGCCTGCAAAAGGCAGCACCATTGTCATAAGCAATACCACCCCTACAGCAATTGCGGCTCTTTTGAATCTCGGTTTCACACCAAATCCTGACATTCTACCACACCTTTCCTTCCTATTAATACATTATATAAACCCATTTGGGGAATACATCCCGCCGCATGATGTGCCCATGATTATTTGAGCAAATAAATCTCCCACCTTATTGAGTTAATTCTAAATGATGCGGCAATAAAAAAAAATTATACATTTGTATAATTTTTTATCAGTGTTCATCATGTCACTTACTATGCCGCTTGCTCAGGCCTCACATCAAGCCGTGTTATCCCGCCGAGACTTACACAGAGCATTTTCCCTTATTTGCATAATTTCTTCTTCCGTTATCGCTTTCTCATAACTCCGGAAACCGGCAATTCTAAAACCATGTTTTTGGGCCAGCCGATTAATGTTATCCACCTGATCAACGGTTAGTTCTCTGCCAAGGGTGTAACTCTCGTATTTTTTTTCCAGGGCCAGCACCATGGTTTCTGCCATACAAGCATATGCTGTCTTTGGCGGAAATCCAAAATTAAGATTAAAGTTAACGTCTCCGGGGACCTCCACCACGCCACCCTCGATCACCAAAATATCATCCCTTATTTCGCCCACATTGCGGGACACATTACGCGGCCTGGATACATCGCATACTACCGCGCCCGGCTTGATGTCCTCCGGTCCAATTAATACATCGACAGAACTGGTGACGGTTAAGACCACGTCAGCAAAAGCTACAGCCTTTTTTACATCACCGGAAATCCTAACCGCCAGGCCGGTATCATAAAGCAGTTTGTTTGCCAATTTATGTAGTTTTACTTCATCCCTGGCTACCAATGTCAGATGCCTGACCTCTCTGGCCAAAACTTCTGCACATACTCTGCCGATGGATCCTGTAGCGCCAACTATAACAACTTGCGCAGATTTCATGTCATGACCCATGATCCCGGCAGCCATCCTGGTTCCTTCAAGGGCAGTGGCCACTGTATAACTATTGCCGGTAGTAACAGGAATACTTAGATTTTTGGCCACCGTTATCCCGGCATCACCAACTACTTTGGCAAAGGCCCCCAAACCTAAAATCCTGGCCCCCATCTTTTCTGCCTTCTTTCCAGCCTGAATAATTTTGCGGATTACCAAATCAGGCGGTAACTCCATCATCTGTCTGGCTGTCAAAGGGCAGGTGACAAACCAGCCACTAGCACTGTTATGGGCAGAAGAAAGGTTAGTTATATCTGAAGCCTTAAAAGGTGGGGCGTACCTAAGGATAGTTTCTTTTACAACTTCCGGCAGGTAACGAGCCATTTTAAACTTGCGATCCAGGTCTTTGGTATCCAAGGGGTGAAGCATGAATGCAAAAGTATCCATAATACGCCTCCCTTAACTTATGTTCTCTTCGGAAAAATCAATGATTCGCGGCTTAAAACCAAGGTTGTTTATTATCTCAAAATAATCATCCGGTTTCATCTCATCAGGCTTTTTCCCGGCCAAGGTGATAACCACACCCTCGATCACATTTGTGCCAAAAGAGCGCCCGTTCATTTCCGGTGTAGTTGTAATCAACCGGGCTATACCGCAGTTTTGCAGCAAACTGATATCTTGTGGGGTAACGGTATTGGTAATTATGGTTTTCCCTCGCAAAGCAGGCGGCATATGCCGGCGAATAAAATGAAAGTCACCGGCAATAATCTCAGCGGCTTGATAGTAGGCGCTATATTTCATCTGTGCGTTTTCCTGTTTGCTGCCGGTAGGATATATCATTTTAAATGGCAGCCGGCAAACTACCGGACCAATTACTCTGGCTACTCTTTCCAGCGATTTCAGCGAATACAGCGGTATCGGAAGGCCAAGGCCAAATATCAGGTCCCCAAAGGTGATTTCCGCACCGGCCCGGCTAAAAGATTCGGCCATACCAAAACGGTCGACCCCGGAAACCATAAGAATTTTTCGGCCCTTGAAGGACATGCCTGATTCCCGCTGCAAAAAATCAATCACTTTTCGTTCCAGCGTGTTTTTCAAACCACTGCCGTCTACCACCGGAGTAATGCGGGCAGCCCGGGCAATTTTGACAGCATCTCTGATTACATATCTTTTGGCACCGGCATAAAGATAAAGGTCGATACCCCCAAGGCCGAAAGCGTCCACCTGCCCATCCAGATCCCTAATCAGATCTATGGCCCGGTTAATATTGCCATCAGTCCCCCGGCGTTCCACCCGAAAGATTTCCCCCAAAAATTCAGTTTCCACAACATGATCCCGGGAAGATGACCCCAGGCTTACACTTACTACCCGTCGCAATCAGGTGCCCCCTCACTTTTTTATGCTGGCCAGAATTTCCCGGATTCGAGCCGGGTCTACGTACCTGTCCTCTTCAATAGGCGAAGCGCCAATTGAAAAACCAATAACCTCACAATCTAGCAAAGCCTCAATAATCTTTATCCGCTGGTCGGAGGCAATCAGCACCACAGCATCATATTTTCGCGCCTTGCCAATCAATTGCATCATATTATTCACCAGTTCGGCACCGTTCAGCCGACGAACAAACTCCCAACGTTCCTGTTCAGTCATAATCAGAGAAAAGTCTACGCCTTCCAGTTGCAATATTTCCACAATTTCCTCTTTGTTTAGTATGGGGAATCCTACCACCGCAATCCGGTTGCCTTTACGGATTTCACCCATCGTTTCCAGGCGGGATACAAAAGTCCGGTCAACACCTATTTGATTAGCTACTTCTTGTTGGGAAAACCCTTTTACCCTTAGTTCCAGGATTTTATTCACAATCCCGCTAATCTTTTTTTTACTAATGACTTTTTCGCCCACCCGCACCAAATCCATTTGCATTTCCCCCATACTATAATATCCGGAAACACCAATAATATGTGCACAATTTTGTGAACATCTTTATTTTAACAAACTTTTCCACACTTTACAAATTAAAAGGCAGGTTCGGTGGAATAGCACTGAACTAGCCTTTTCTGATGTAAATGTTGTTTTCCAAGGCCATCAGGTACTCGTCCAAGATTGCTTCTATACCGGCGGCGGCATCGATAATATTAACCTGTTCTCTAATCCTGGCAGCATCACGCAACCCTTTAATATACCAGGCAATATGCTTGCGCATCTCCCTAACGGCGCGATACTCACCTTTATACCCGGCCAGCAGATTTAAATGCCGGCGGGCCATCTGTAATCTCATGGCTGCCGTTGGCTCGGGAAGCAATTCACCGCTAGCCAGAAAATGAACTGTACGGCGGATAAGCCAGGGATTTCCCATCACGCCCCGGCCAATCATTACTGCGTCACAACCGGTCTCCTTCAACATCTCCCAAGCATCCTGCGGGCATCGGACGTCCCCATTGCCAATCACCGGAATCCGCACTTTCATTTTGATCTTTCTGATTATATCCCAGTCCGCCCGCCCGGAATAAAACTGCCCCCTGGTACGTCCATGCACGGTAATCGCAGCCGCTCCGCACTCCTCTGCCAGCATAGCCAGCTCCGGCGCATTAACCGACTGCTCATCCCAACCCTTGCGCATTTTTACTGTAACCGGCACCGGGCTGGCTGCTACTACCGCCCGGATAACCTGCCCAGCCAAAGGAAGGTTCTGCATCAAGGCGCAACCCTCATTATTCTTAACCACCTTGGGTGCCGGACAGCCCATATTAATATCGATCAAAGCGGCTCCTTCGGCTGCCGCCAACCTTGCCGCAGCAACCATCAGTTCGGGATCGCTGCCAAAAATCTGCACATTGATTGGACCCGGCTCCCCGTCCAAATCCAGCATAAACTTGGTTCGATTGCTGTTATATGATAAGGCCGTGGCGCTAATCATCTCAGTAAAAATAAGTCCACAGCCAAATTCGTTTACAATCAGACGAAAAGCTTTGTCGGTAATCCCGGCCATGGGCGCCAATACCACCCGGTTAGCCAGCCTGACATTGCCGATGCACCACTCCGGACTTGGTATAACGCTATTGAGGCCGGTTACGTTCATATATTATACGCAATCCTTCCAGCGTAAGATTCGGGTTGACAATATTAATAGTAGCTGATTCCTTGCTGATAAGTTCGGCCAGTCCACCGGTTGCTACCACATTAGCCTCTGTGCCCATTTCTGCTTTAATGCGGATGACAATGCCATCCACCTGGCCTACAATCCCGTATATAATACCTGATTGCATACTGGCAATAGTGGTCTTACCGATTACCGCCCGCGGTTTCACAAGTTCAATCCGTGGCAACTTGGCGGCTTTGCCCACCAAAGCCTCAGTTGAAATCCCGACCCCGGGAGCAATAGCACCCCCCAAATATTCTCCCTGCCTCGAAATAGCACAAAAAGTCGTTGCGGTGCCAAAATCGACAATTATCAACGGTCCACCGTAAATTTCTATAGCTGCAATAGCGTTTACAATTCTGTCTGCGCCCACTTCTCTGGGATTATCGTATTTTATCGGCATAGAGGTTTTAACCCCCGGCCCAACAACTAATGGTTTCATACCAAAATACTTTTCGGTCATTTGCTCCAACGCCGGCATAATTGGCGGCACAACTGAAGATATGACCACCGCGTTTATCTGCCTGTACTCAATCTCCGCATACTGAAACAATATTCTAATCTGAATACCGTATTCATCAGCGGTTTTATGCTTATCAGTTGAAATACGCCAACTATGTACAAGTGCTTTATTATTATAAACTCCTAATACAATATTAGTATTGCCAACATCCAGAACAAGAATCACTATTCTCACCTCTCCTGTCATTTTTACGTTTTAATAAAAATATTATACAATGACAGCACTTCTTTTACAATTAACCCTGCTTTGCCGAAAGTAGAAAAGACCCCTGGCGGAGTCTTAACTTGACCGGTTTTCCCGTAACGCAATGCCAATTTCAATTTCACCAAATTCGGTCACCAAGGGAATCTGGAGGCGCTTGATATCAATGGTGGAAATCAATACCCCGCGTCCACTGATTACGGTTGGCGGCGCTAGAGTGGAGGTGTACCCTGCCTTTTCCAACTCCGCACTGGCAATACCGGTGATTACATTACCCATTTCAGCAATAGCGGACTCCACCATATCATCAAAAATGACAATTCGCTGGTTCAACATGGCTGAAACAATGTTTTTGGCAGTCCTTTCCGACATGCCATACATAACAATACCCTGAACCGCACCTATAACACCAATAAGAACAGTTACGTCCTGACCGGTATAAGACTTGGCCTCTATAGATAATTGGCCTTTTTCAACCTCAATAGGCCTGCCCATCTCACTTTCCAGAACCTTTATGGTTGCTGTTACAAAAGGACTGATAAACTCAACCTTCACTCTTCAATCCTCCCTTCCCTTTAATGTAAATTTTCGACATGTTTAAGACTTTCCCTTCTTTTAAGAGCTTTTTTGGGGCACTTTTCAAAATATTTCTTTAGCAAATGTTTTTCCGATTTACAATTAGACCTGGCTTTATCCCCTTTAACAAGGTAATTATGCCCGTTAAAACATTTTGCTGTTGCATAATTACGACTAATTTAGTTATAATTAAATATAAAAATTGACAAAATCATTTTTGTCTGGCATAGTTATAGCTTTTACAAGGCTTGGAAAATAAATCATCAGGGGGAGAACGCCAAATGAAATCATATACCCAACTAGCGCGTCATGAAGGCAACGAAACCCTTTTTGAAGTTGTCGAAATGGCCATTATTTCAATGCTCTGGGAAGTGCCTTTGCACCTTCACTCAGAGGGGCTCCGTGGAACAGGTAAAACTACTATAATGAGAGCCGCCAAACAAATCATGCCCCTGATGGTCAGAATTAAGGACTGTCTTTATAACTGTGACCCTGACCGCCCCCACTGCCCAAACCATAAACATCTATCCAAAGAAGAAGTTGCCGCTATCGGCAGTGAAACCGTGCCCAGGCCCTTCTTGGAGATTTCACACTCCGCCAAAATTGGCACCATTGCAGGCAGTATAGATTTGGCTAAAATTACCAATGCGGCTAATCCATCCGCGGCAATTTTGCCGGGTATCATTCCACAGGCCCACCGGGGCGTGATTTTTATTGATGAAATTAACCGGCTGGCCGATACTTCCCCGGAAATTACCGATATCCTGCTGGATGTAATGGGTACCAAACCCGGCCGCGTGCAAATTGAAGAAACCGGCTTACCGATTGTCGAAATCCCTGTACAAGCCTCCGTATGGGCAGCCTCTAACCCTGATGAAGAACCTGGTCCGCTGCAGGAAATCAGACGCCAGTTATCAGACCGCTTTGATTTGGTAGTGGAAATGGGGCGTTCGGATAACCCTGATGAAATTGCCGACATATTAATTCAAAGCGAACTTAGACGGCAAGGTAAAGAAGATGAAACTATACGCAAAGACTTGTCCCAGCATCTAAAAAAACAACAGGCACTGGAGCGGATTGCCCGTAATTACGTAAACCTATCTATGCCCGACTTTTTGCGTAATTATATTGCCCGTCTTTATGTCAAATATGACCTGGAAAGCTTTCGCGCCATTGAAGCCATTCAGCATGCTGCGCTGTTGAATTGTGCGCTGCGCGAAAGAGAACAGGTGCTGGTTGCAGACATTTTAAAGGTAATCCCTTTAGCCTTAAAACACCGGGTTGATATCGATACTCTGACCAAAATTATGAATTCCTCCGACCGGCAGGGTGGAGACGGCACATCACCGACGAACTTCTCGTCGCAGCAAAAAAAAAAAGAACCCGGGACTTCTTCTTCCGGGTCTGAGCAATCGAGCGAAGCCTTGGTCAATGCGTATGCCGAAGCAGTGCCCGATCAGCCCGCAGATAAATCCTTTTTCTTACCACTGAAACAGCTTTTTTCCGGCAAGAACGAAAAGCTGCCCCCCCAGCACAGTGACCCTATCAAAGCATCGCCGTTAAACAAAGCAAAACGGCTGCCGGATTTGAACCTCGATGAACTGGTGAAATCAGAGGGTGATCTGAAAAAATAAACTCTGTCATGTATGCGTTTAGCCAAAAGGAGGCCTGGGTTATGGATGGTAATGAAAGACACCAGCGTCTGACCCTGGAAAGTTATCTTAAGGCATATTTTCATAAGAACCATGGCGTCCGCCTCGGTGAAACAACAGTAGTAAGCAGGCAGTTGCACGGAAACGACCCCACTACGCCCGGCGTCATCAGAATTTATACCGACCAGGATGCCGGAAAGTACTATATGAAAACCGAAACGGAAGGCCAGCTCCTGCACATGGATGTTTTCCATGAACCGGCCGGTCTTGACCCGGTATATGTAGCCCGCCGGATTTGGACCGGATTGGAAAACTATTTCCATCAGCTGCGGGACGAAAAGCGCACTGAACTGACCAAAGAACAATGTGCTGAAATGCTCAAAACCATGGCTCTGAAGATTGTTGTGCAGACAGGCGGCGGCCGGGGTAACGTTTTGGATCTGGCCAGCCGTAAAGGTGAATTGATTCCTGAAAAACAGCGGGTACCGCATAACCATGTCCATATATTGACCGATATTGAACCACAGCATTATGACAGCCTGATTTTTTTAGTGGATGCCATTGAAACTGCAGTCCAAAGCCAGGGCTATGAAATTCGCCGGGTGGAAAAAATTACCCACTGTGTTTCTGAGAAAGTCACCCCGGGCTTTGGTATAGGTATTACTCTGCCGGGTTTTAAATCTCCCGAAGCTAAAAAGCAGGTAGCTATGCAAAACCGGTTACAGATTGTGCTGGACCTGGCCGCTGCTTTCGGGAGTGTGGAAGAAGCGGCCAAATTTCTTGAATCGTTAACCCATACCGGCAATATGTTTTTAAAAAATTTTGCCAAAAAACACGGAGACGGGGATTTAAAACAAACCCTGCTGGACCTGAGCAACAAAAAAATGGTGCAAAAAGGGAAGCTCTTTACCACCCTGACCAAGGATGGTAAAGAACTCCGTGATTTTATTCGTTTGCATCAGAAAGAGTTGGAAGCTCAAGTCCGCAAATCTATCCGCCGTTATAAAATTGCCCGGCACAACTACCAAACCTATTATAATTCCCAATTAAAATCTAAAAAGAGCCGTCTTACTGATGAGAAAAAAGTCATGGGCATAAAAGATAAAGCCTGGTTAAGCGATATCGCTATTCCAGAGACAATTGTGCGGGCTACGGCCCGTAGTTATCTGGCCGGTGTCCGTCCTATGCGCATCAAAAAAGAAGACATTCATCAATATGGCCAAAAATCCTTTGCACCCATAGATACCCTGATGGCCATAGACTGCAGCGGCAGCATGGTCGGTGAGAAGATTCGCGCCGTTTCTTACCTGGCCGAACATTTTCTGCTGACCTCCCACGAAAAAGTGAGTATCGTCACTTTTCAGGAAACTTCCTCCCGGGTGGTAATACCCTTTACCAAGAGCTACAAAAAATTGCAGGACGGTCTCCGGACTATCCGGCCTGAAGGCATGACCCCGCTGGCTAAAGGCATCGTGGAAAGTGTCGCATTAATTAAAAAAAAGCGGGCCAGGAATCCTTTAATGATTCTGATAACAGACGGCATCCCTAACTTTCCCCTTTGGACCAATGACGCTCAGGCAGATGCGCTAAAGGCCGCCAAGCTGATTGCCGAAGCAAAAATCCGCCTGGTCTGCATCGGCGTAATTCCCAATGAGGAATTTATCAAGGACCTGACTCGTATCGGTGGGGGCAACCTCTATATCGTGGATGAACTGGATAAAAATAGCCTGCTTGATGTAGTCACCAAAGAATGGCAAAAATATAAATTTTCTAATTAGTTGTCTATACTGATGCGTGGTATGACCCATACCCGATTTGGCTGCCGGTGACGGAAAAGCCGGTGACTTTTCCGTCACCGGCTTTTTTACCGCTCCGTTGTTATCGCAAGCCGGACCTGACGAGCAACCGCGCGGGCAATAAAACCGGCAATCAGGACTTTTCCCAGGTCAAAAACGATAAAAGGAAGAAACCCGGCTTTCAGCACACCGATTACGGATATTCCTTTACCAAGATAAAAATTCAGAACAATATACAAATATGGCAGACCCATCGCATACAGCACAACCAACCCGGCCAGCGAAGCAATATAATATTGCAACAGCGACGGTTGCTTCCAGACAGCCAAAATTTTACCGATAACGTAGGCACCACCTATATATCCTAACGTAAAACCAAAACTGGGTTGAAAGACATAGGTTAATCCGCCGTATGGTGGTTTAGCAAATACAGGTAAGCCTACCAGACCCAAAAGCAGGTAAACTACCATGCTAAAAGCGGCCAAGCGGCCCCCCAGCAGCGACCCGGCCAGCATAAACACCAACGGCAGCAAACTATAGGGTACCACCGCCGGTCCGCCAAAACGTAAAATAGCGGCGGCGGCTATCGCCAGCGCTGTAAATAAAGAAATCAAAGTCATCTCCCGAATTGTTAAACGCATGTTTGTAACCTCCCCATAAATTTTTTTATTCACCTAATGTTAACCCCTCGCGCGCACGCGGTTAACATTTTGGGCAAATTTTTCTTTAGGCAAACAGCACCTCACCGGCCAGAATTCTTTGCTGTCCCGTCGCTGTGCTCAAAACCAAGGCCCCGTCACTGTCCAGGTCTTGCGCCAGTCCCTCCACCATTTCCCCCTGCGGGCTCATTACTTTAACCCGCTGCCCGAGGGTAATGGAAAACGACTTCCATTCCTCGATAATCGCCGGGAATTTGCCATTTCTAAATAGCATATACAGCTCCTCCAGATTCTCCATCATGCTGGCGACAAAATCCAACCGCTCCCACCGGCGACCGGTGACTATGTAAAGAGAAGTGGCAATGGCCCTTAATTCTTCCGGCAATTCAATTACGGCGGTGTTAATATTAACCCCGATGCCCAGCACGATGTAATTCACCCGATCTATTTCGGCATTCATTTCAGTCAGAATGCCGGCAATTTTTTTGCCGCCGACAAGGATATCGTTAGGCCATTTAATACCCGGCTTTACTCCAGGATAAACAGACATCGTCCTGGCCAGGGCCACGGCCGTTAAAAGGGTTAGTTTGGGCGCATCCATAGGATTAATATCCGGCCGAAGAATTACCGACAACCAAATACCCTGCCCGGCCAGCGAATGCCATCCCCGACCCAGCCGCCCTCGGCCCCCAGTCTGTTCTTCAGCTACTACCACTGTACCTTCAGGGATGCCGGCAGCCGCCAGTTCTTTAGCAACGGTATTGGTGGAAGCAACGGTTTGGAAATGCACTACACTGTTGCCGATAAGCTTTGTCTCCAAACGCGAAGTGATCTCATCCGGGTACAACCGGTCGGGTACAGCCACAAGGCAGTAGCCTACCCGGGGATGGGACTCAATGATATAGCCATCATCCCGCAGCGCCCTCACGTGCTTCCAAATTGCCGTCCGGGAAACATGCAATAATACGCTGATTTCTTCCCCGGAAACAAACTCGGGTCGGTGTTTTTTTAATAATGTCAATATCTCTGATTTCATCGGCATCACCCCGTTACATAAACTATTTTATACCAGCAAAAAACAAATGTCAACCAGCCATAGCTCGTCGGTTGACATTTATACAGTATACTTAAATAATACTGATCCCCAATGCACAACAACAAGGTATAGAAGCAAGACAATTATTCCCGACAAGTCTGGTTACTTCGGCAGCCCGGCTTTCACACTATCGTCGAACCTTAATCTCACCCACATCCAGACTAATATCCAATGCAGCCACGGAATGAGTTAACGCCCCCATGGAGATAATGTCCACTCCGGCTTCCGCCAGGCCCAGGACGCGATCTTCTGTAATGCCGCCGGAAACCTCTGCCAATGCCCGGCCGGCAATAAATGCGACCGCTGCCCGAACCTGCAGCAGGTCCATATTATCCAGCATGATAATATCCGCGCCGGCTGCCAAAGCTTCTTCAACTCCGGCCAGGGTTTCCACTTCCACTTCCACCTTTATGGTATGGGGAGCTTTTTCTTTGGCCAGCAGCACAGCCTGCCGCACCCCACCAGCCACCTTAATATGATTATCCTTGATCAGTATGCCGTCATACAGGCCAAACCGGTGATTTTGACCGCCACCGGCCCGGACAGCATATTTCTCCAATAAACGTAGTCCGGGAGTGGTTTTGCGTGTATCAACCACTACCGTTTTATATGGTGCCAGCATTTCCGTTATTTTACGCGTCCTGGTGGCAATGGCGGATAAGCGCTGCAAAAAGTTTAACGCCAGCCGCTCACCGGTAAGAATTGGTCTGGCCGGACCGGCTATTTCAGCAATAATATCGCCCTTTTGAACAGGTTCCCCATCACTTTTGCGCGGGGTAAAGACAACATCTGCACAAAGCAGCTCAAAAACCCTGGCTGCCACCGGGATACCGGCCAGCACCCCGGCCTCCTTAACATGTATAACCGCTCCTGTCACGGCATGCGCCGGCACAGTCGCTATAACAGTAATATCACCGGTGCCGATATCTTCATGTAAAGCATTATGTATTATTTGGTCCAGCGAGAGCAGGTTCAGATCCATGCCGGCCTCCTCAATAGTTTTGCAGGACAATATGCCGCTGCCATTGTTTATCATCCCGTTCAGGATAATCCCGGCGGAAATGTCCGCCCCGACTCTCCCGACGCAACAGAGCCGCTTTGGCAGTAATTTTGCCGAGAATATAAAGGTTCATCATTTCCATGGCGTCCGCATCTGCGGCCCGGTGTTTCAATATATAAGCAAAATTATCAAACCACTCAATTGCATGGTGCATATCGGATTCCGTCCGGATTAAACCGACTTTGTCCCACATGATTTCCTGAATTCTGTTCTTAATATCCTGGATATCCCCGGCCAGAGGTTCCAGTAATTCCTCAGAAGATACATGAAAATCTTTTCTGAGCGTATTTTCCGCTACATAGTCCCGGCTTTTCCGGACAATCCGGTCACCAAAAACCAGCCCGTCCAAAAGCGAGTTACTGGCCAGCCGGTTAGCCCCGTGCACACCCTGACAGGCCACTTCACCACAGGCATAGAGCCCTTTCACTGTCGTTTCCCCATCCAGGTTGGTTTTCACCCCGCCCATCATATAATGCGCTGCCGGCGCCACCGGAATCATCTGCCGGGCAATATCAATACCATACTGAGCACAGGTCTTGGAAATGGTGGGAAACCGCTTTTTGATTTTTTCCCCGTCCAACGGCGATAAATCCAGGTACACATGAGTACTGCCGGTAAGCGCCATCTCGTTACTTATCGACCGGGCCACGATATCCCGGGAAGCCAACTCGGCACTTGGATGATAGCGGGGCATAAACCACTCGTCCAAGGTATTTTTAAGTATGGCACCCTCGCCACGCACCGCTTCCGAAATTAAAAAGCGGGGGGCACCGGGCAGGTAAAGGGCTGTAGGGTGAAATTGAAAAAACTCCAGGTCCATCAAGGCCACCCCGGCTCTGTAAGCCAGGGCCACACCGTCACCGGTGGCAACCCCGGGGTTAGTGGTATATTTGTATACCTGACCAGCACCACCCGACGCCAATACCACCGCTTTACATCTGAAAATCCGGGCCCGGCCGGCACTACTGTCCCAAACCACAGCACCGCAGCATGTGTCCCGGTCTACCAACAGGTCTACAACCAAATGATTTTCATAAATCACGATATTCGCCGATGCTTTAACCTGATGGGTTAGCGTGCTTTGAATCTCTTCCCCGGTGGAGTCGCCGGCATGCAGAATTCGCCGGCGGCTATGAGCTGCTTCCCTGGTAAAAGCAAGCTCATTACCCTGACGATCAAACTGGGCCCCCAGTTCTATCAATTCCCGTACTCTGCCGGGCCCCTCATGGACCAGCACTTCCACCGCCGCCTCATCACAAAGACCAGCACCGGCTTCCAGCGTATCCATACGGTGCAGGGCAGGAGAATCAGTATCGTGTATTGCTGCCGCAATCCCGCCCTGGGCATACTCGGTATTACTGTCGGCCAGCTTCTTTTTGGTCAGCACGGCAACTTTTGCAAAAGCACCTGCTTTTAGAGCTGTATATAATCCCGCAATTCCGCTGCCGATTATCAGGTAATCTGTATGCTCTTCCGGCAGCGTGCGGGAATCAAAATTTATCAGATAACGCGGAAACATCGCTCTCCCCCCACAATATCACGCTAATTAATTGCCAGCATGCGTTCCAGGGAGGCAATGGCTTTCAGCCTGATATCCGCTGGTACGGTTATCCTGGGTTCCTTGGTCTCCATGGCCCATTTTACTTTATCCAAGGTAGTTGATTTCATGTTCGGGCACACAAGCTTATTAGAAGCCATATAAAACTGTTTGCCCGGACATGCTTTGGCTAGTTGATGCATTATCCCGGACTCGGTGCCCACGATAAATTCCTTGTCAGGACTGTTTTTGGCATAATTAATCATCCCGGAAGTACTGAAAACGGCATCCGCAGCTGCAACTACTTCCGGTCGGCATTCCGGATGCGCCATCACTTTAGCTTGAGAATGCAGCCTTTTTTGAGCCTGGATATCTTCTAGATCAAGTTGGTCATGGGTATTGCAGTAACCTTCCCAAAAAACAATGGGCCTTTTGGCCTGTAAGCTGACATAGTGCCCCAGGTTTTTATCAGGCACAAAAAGCACCGGCCTGTCTACCGGGATACTTTGCACTACCTGCACGGCATTGGCAGAAGTACAGCAAATATCGCTTTCTGCTTTAACCTCGGCGGAAGAATTCACGTAACATACAACTATAGCATCAGGATGTTGCCGCTTCTTTTCCCGCAACTGCTCCGCTGTAATCATGTCAGCCATGGGACAGCCGGCATTCGGTTCGGGAAGCAAGACCGTTTTATCAGGCGACAGGATAGCCGCACTCTCCGCCATAAAATGCACCCCGCAAAAAACAATAAGCTCCGCATTGGTTGCCGCCGCCTGCTGCGACAGCCCTAATGAATCTCCGACAAAATCGGCCACATCCTGGATTTCCGGGCGCTGATATAAATGAGCAAGAATAATGGCATTGTTGCGTTTTTTCAACTCCTGAATATCCCTGGACAGGGCAGCAATTTTATCCGCTTGTAAGGACATGGGCTCAACTCCTTTTAAAAAGGCTCTATTTTATTTCTCCATGTTTTTCTTCAACCGCTAATTCGGCAATCCGGTTGTTATCATCAAGAAAAACCACTCTGGGCTGAAAATTTCTGGCTTCTTTATTATCAATCGTACCGTAGGAAATTATTATTACCTTGTCCCCAGGATGGACAAGCCTTGCTGCGGCACCATTAAGGCAAATTACTCCGGAACCCCGGGCCCCGGTAATAACATACGTTTCAAACCGGGCACCGTTATTGTTATTGACAATTTGAACTTTCTCATGCGGATAAATATCTGCCGCATCCATCAAATCTTCATCGATAGTGATACTGCCGACATATTGCAAATTAGCTTCGGTTACGGTAGCCCGGTGCAGCTTCGACTTCATAATCATTCTATACATGCTTATACCTCCAACACCAAATTATCTATCAACCTGGTATTTCCTACAAACACGGCCTCAGCCAGCAGGTGCTGTCCCTGCAAACGATCCACGGCAGTTAACTCAGGTACTGACAGCAGTTCCACATAATCTATTTTAGCCAGCGGTTCATCGGCAATAATTTTTTTAACTACCGCCTTAACCACCTCCGGGTCCCGCTCCCCCTTTTCCACCATCCGTCGGGCCTCCTCCAGACTTTTCGCCAATACCAATGCCGCCTGACGTTCCGCCGGACTTAAATAAAAATTGCGTGAACTCATTGCTAAACCGTCCGCTTCTCGGACAGTGGGTACCACTACAATTTCCAAATTCATGTGCAGATCTGCAACCATTTTTTTGATTACCAGCACCTGCTGAGCGTCTTTCTGCCCAAAAAATGCAAAATGAGGCTGCACAATATTAAACAGCTTATTTACCACCGTGGTTACACCTCGAAAGTGCCCGGGTCGGGAACGTCCGCAAAGAGGTTCGGTAATGCCGTCAACCTCTATAAAGGTATTATAGCACTTAGGGTACATTTCGGCCACTACAGGTGCAAAAACGGCCGCCACCCCAACCTCTTCCGCCATGGCGGCATCCCGTGTCAGGTCCCGCGGGTACTCCTCATAATCCTCACCCTGGCCAAACTGCAGCGGGTTAACAAAAATACTGACCACAGTCACATCACACTTTTGCACCGACTCCCGCATAATTGTTAAATGGCCTTCATGCAAATACCCCATGGTGGGAACAAAACCCAGCACCCGCCCGGCAGCACGTACTTCAGCACTAAATTGTTTCATTTCGGCAATTGATTTGATAATTTTCATGGCTCATAAGTTCCTTTCAACTGTTTAATACAATTTCTTTAACTCGGCCTCATCCATCTCAAAGCCGTGCTCCGGGCCGGGAAAAACCCCGCCGCGCACTTCCTGCTTGTATTTAACAACAGCATCCGTAATCGTTGACCGGAGCGCCGCATAAGGTTTAACGAATTTTGGCGTGAGGTCGGAATATAACCCCACAAGGTCATGAAATACCAGCACCTGGCCGTCACACTCTGCTCCGGCACCGATACCAATTGTCGGAACATCCAAACGGGCGGTAACCATTTTGGCCAGTGCAGCCGGAATACATTCCAGAACAATGGCAAAAACACCGGCATCCTGCAAGGCTAAGGCGTTGTTAATGATTTTCCGCGCGGCTGCCTCGTCCCGCCCCTGCACCCGAAACCCTCCCAATTGATTTACGGACTGGGGGGTAAGGCCTAAGTGGCCCATCACCGGAATGCCGGCAGCAATAATTGCTTTAACAGTATCTGCCATCTCCCGGCCGCCTTCAAGTTTTACCGCGTTGGCGCCGCCCTCCTGAAGAAAACGGCCCGCGTTGCGCACACTATCGCTTATTGAAACATGATACGACATAAATGGCATATCGCTTACCACCATAGCATTTTGCGTCCCCCGGGCTACAGCTTTGGTATGGTGCAGCATATCATCCATAGTTACCGGCAGGGTCGAGTCATATCCCAACACCACCATACCCAGAGAATCGCCTACCAGAACAACATCCACCCCGGCCTTTTGCTCGGAATGTGCAGCCTCCAGCATGGCATAGGTCTTCCCGACCCCTGCGGCGTATCCGAAGAAGATCTTAAGTTTGCCCCGTTTAATTTTGCTTTCCTGATTGCTGATAATTTTAAGCAGCTCTTCCGGGGTTGGACGTGCGTCGCTCATTTCAATTTCCTCCGGTTATTTCAAAA
>CAZWUW010000046.1:0-22993 GCA_964636895.1 uncultured Eubacteriales bacterium | reverse complement strand
ACTGCTGACCATGAGACGGTGCATGAAAGCCGGCTGGACAGCAATTGTCAGTCTTGTCACAACAAAGGACTGACGGCTGAACATATTAATAATGCCACCACGGCGGGCAAAAAATATGATTGTGACACCTGTCACGCCAGCCAGGACAAAAGGGTCAAGCGCACTATAGGGGCCAATAGTTTGAACTGTGCGGGCTGTCATACGCAAGGACATAATTTCAATTTGGTTGATCAGGTGCCGGCAGATATTCCGTTGTATGCCGGTTATCAGTGGACCATGCCGATGGAAGCCATTATTTTCGATGGTGAACCGGCTACTCCTGCCGGCTATAACGATGGTCAGGTGGTTATCTCAAACCGGCAGAACAGTGTGGCGGTCGGTGAGATTTGGAGCTATTATAATCAACAGCTAACGGCCAATAAATGGCTTTTGAAATCCGGTGCTCCGGCGGCGGGGGCAAAAAGCTTTGTGGCTGAATTTGAGAAGGAAGGGCGGTATGTAACAGTAAAAAGCTATAATACGGTAACAAGTAATGGCGCCGATTTGACGGCTGCTGGCTACAGGATGGAAATCTGGTATAAATAATCGGATATGCAGATTAAATATTATGAGGTGGTAAGATGTTTGGAAGGTTAAGCAGCAAAGCAGTGTTACTAGTGATATTGTTAATGCTTTTTGTAACGTCCGGCTGCTCCGGTGGAGATTCTGCAAAGGTTGAGAAAAAGGCGGTATTACCGCCCAAAGTAAAAATTGGAGTAATCAACAGTAAAACGATTCCTCCGCAGGTTGTTTACGGTTTTCAGCAAGGCATTTATAAAAAAGAGTTTCCGGAAGTAGAGTTTGAGTTTGTTTTAAGCAAAGGACATCATGATGTGGCGGAAAAGATGGGGGCTGCTGCCTGGGATTTAATGTACCTGGGTGCCGGACCGGCAATGGAATTTGTAAACTATGGATACGAACACTGGTCCCCCGCTAAATATACTGTTTTGGCCGGTGCTCAATATGGGAGAAGTGCTTTACTGGTTAAACCGGAGATTAAGAGTATGCAGGATCTGGACGGTAAAGTGGTGGGAATTACCAACAAGAATCATGACAAAGAAATGGTGCTGAACAAAGTATTGGCTGAAGCCGGTTTAAAAACCGAAGCCCTGGGCGGCACGGTAAAAGTAAAATATGGCGAGTCGGTTGCCTTGTTAAAGGAGTTTGAAAAAGGGACTATTAAGGGTTTTTATCCTATGCCGTCGATGGTGGAATCTTTAAAGAATAGCGGTAATGTAATAATAAGTGACGGAACTGACACGGAATTTGGCAAGCAGCAGACTTTTTCTGTTTTTGCCGCCAGCAATCAGTTTCTTGCCAAATATCCTGATTTTGTCAGGGAAATGGTTAGGATTCATGTGGATAATACGGAATTGGCGCAAAAGGATTATAATGAAATGATAGAGCTTACATATCAACTGGAGACTGAGTTTTTCAAAGATGACCCGCAGCGGGTCGTGCCCAAAGATGAATTGGCAAAACTTTATAAGCGGGTGCAGACAACTTATGACCCGAATATTAAGTATTTAAAAGACAGCCATAAACTGATGACAGATGCCAAATATATCAAAGCAATGCCGGCTTATGAGCAATGGGCGGACTTTACTATGCTGAACGAGGTGCTTAAGGAAAAAGGTTTACCGCCTGTAAAGTAAAACATCCGGGTCTGAGAATTGACTCCCGGAATCCAGACATAAAAAATAAACCTCCTATGGTAGAAGTAAAATTGACTACCATAGGAGGTTTTTTCATGCAAAAAAGGAAGGCCGCCGATGGACCCAAGCTCCATAGCGGCCTTCCAGATAAGGTAACCGGCACCACAAGGCCAGTTATTGCTATTGACTGTATTGTTTGTACTTGTACATTAATACTTAAAAGGTCCGACCATAGCCGATGTCGGCGTGATTACCGGTGTGACAAGGCAGGCAGTTGGCGGGCCGGTTAAATATCCTGTTATGCCCGTGGCAGCTAAAACAAGCGGCCATGCTGGCTTCGGTAAGGGTATGGGGATACTCGTGGCCGGAACCGCTATTCCCGTGACACGAGTTACAACTGGCATGCCAGTTATTCATAAAATCTCCGGTATGGCAAGCTTGGCATAATGCTTTAGCACCTACTCCATCAGTACTCTTAATTGAAATAGCTGATTTGCCGTTAACAGTTTCTCTTAAATGATATACGTTGCTGCTGCCATGCGGGTCATGGCACTCATCACATGCTATTCTGGTACTGCCATATAGGTAAGTAGGACTTTTGAAGCCTTTTTTGAAAACGGACCCGGCGGCATCTCCGTGAAAATCACTGGTTGTACCGGCGGCAATATTGGCCGTAGGCGTCGTACCCATCAATACGCCCAAGGGCGGGGTATTATCGTGACACTTATTGCAAAACGCCGTATTTTCCTTGTTTCTAAAGAAGGTGACGGTACTGTCAGGCGCCGGGTAATTGCCAGTTGCCATCTGATCCCAGGAGGTGGTTGAAAAGTTCCAGACATATATTGTGGTGTCATAGCCCGGCGTTGGTTCTCCGTACCCGGCCCATTTGATAAAGATTTTATTAATTGCTGGCGGCGGCTCACTGACGCTGAATTTGTAAAGCTGATAATTGTAAGAGCCTTCTGCTGTGGCCCGGCTGCTGGACCACCAGGTGGAATCGGCAGTGGAGGCATTGTTTTTCTGAACGATATCAGCCATATAGCCCGGCGCTTCAAAGGTGGGCATGGTATCATGCTCCCACGCCTGCGAACCCGGCGAATTAGGGAAATAATACTTGCTTACTCCAGGCGCGCTAATTCCCAGGGACAAAAAATTGGTATTCAGCGAATAGTGTTCTGTGGGCTTCCCTGCTCCGGAGCCGTCTTTTGCCGATCGTGCGCCTGTTCCTGTACCTGTGCCGGGGCGCTCCAGCATAACCGGCCACGGAGGTTTTGGGGCAGTTTTTTCTTGGTCCCGAAACAGGTTAATAAACCACTGGTATAACTCGCCAAAGTAGTTTTTTATCTGCTGCCAGAGCCCGGGTGTGGGGTCATGTGCTCTGGTGTTCCATTCGGCAACGTATTTTTTCAGTTCTGCCGGATAGCTGCCCAGCGACTCGGGATACTTAGATAAATCCATGGCCCGGAAGGGCATTGGCTCGACTTTGGCCGCATCCAGTTCCTTATAATAAGCCCAGGGCTTAAGCACATAGGCTCTGGTCATACCCGCTGCCGGCGGCGGGAGGGCTTTGAAGGTTACGGTTAGTTCATCGCCGGTATCCATAACTACCAGCTTATCGTCAATGTCTTTTATCAAAGGCATTACATTGCCAAATTTGGTAAAATTGCCTTCGTGCACCTTCACCTGGTCCGATACTTTGTCAAAATTGTAATCAGGCAGGGGGTAAACGGTACTTTCGGCAACTCCTTTGAATTCCAGAGTGGAATCAAGCAGCTCCAAATCAGACGTAATAATCCCAGATTTCGGCGTAGTATCAACACCTACGAAATCAAAATGGGGTCTGTACATGCCGCGCAGGCGGACGGTGTATTTTTTCGTACCCTTGGGGAATTTTTTGGACAGGTCAAGGATTATTGTTTTTGTATGGCCCGGGATATGTTTAATCACTTCTGATTTCCAACTCCCGTCCGGCTGCTGTATTTCCAGCAGCCTCGGAGCCGTCTTGATCCCCTTTTTGGCTTTTTCCACCCGTGTGACTCTTTCCGCCGCATTGGCAAATTCCGTCCAACCGGTAAGAACCAGTTTGATTTGCTCAGCTTTGCTTAAATCGCCTAATTCAAAAGTGAATATGTTATCGTCAAACAACGCCCCTATGGCATGTCTTTTATCCACTTTGCTGACTAATTCCGTTATATCTGCCGGCGGTGTCGGTTTGCTGCCGGAATATGTCGGGTTGTTTACGAAGGTGGCCTTTGGCACCGGCTTTACATTTTCACTGAAGGTATACACTTTCCAAGGTTCCTGTCCTCTTACAAAATCATTAAGGGCTATCCGGGTGCCGATGGGGTGGTCAACAGCCTGCAGCAGCAGGTTGTCAATATACTCAACCTCATCCCGTTCGTTTTTTATTTTTATGATATAGCGGCCGTCTTTTTCTGCCAGCATGTCACCGGGAATAGCTATTTGCTCGTCAGGCGCAGGTTGAACATATTTACCCGGCGCCAATTCAAGACCGATATTTGACCCGGCAACTATGTCGGAAATAAACCGGAATCTGGTGCCGTCCCAGGTATAAAGGATGGGACATGAGGGCGGCGGGGGCGGCGTAGGCGGCCCGGTATGGGTAAATGTATCAGCAGCGGAATAAGTGCCTTCACTGCCGTATTCGTCTTTTGCTTTTACCCGCCAGGAATAACTGTGGGTATCATCGTTGGTCACGCTGGTGTTCCAGTAGGTTTGGCCCATGGGCAGCCAGCCTGAATTAGCAACATAACCGGTGGAAGTGTTGGTTAAAGCAACGTAATATTGGAGTGCATCGCCGTCCGGGTCAATGGCCGCGTCCCATTCCAGACGGATATCTTCGGTAGCATTGCCTGCGGGCAGGGCAGCCGGTATACGCCGCAGGTTGGCAGGGGCTCCCGGAGGAGACGAGAGCTTGACTATGTTGTCGGCAGAATAGCTGACATTGCCCAGGGCATCCGCTGTTTTAATCCGGTAATGGTAAGACACGCCAATACTCAGGCCATTCAGGGTAACAGAATGGGGTGAGTTGAAAACTAATCCCGCGTCACCGGTTGTATAAACATAATCAACAGTTGTCCCCCACTCTACTTGCCGGGTAGCTTTTTCATTGGTTTGCCAGTTGATTGTCGCATTGTACGCGGCGTTATTTACTGTTTGGGTCTGGTTGCTGATTATCGGTGGAGTGCCGTCGTGCCTGGCTTTGGCCATGATATATACGGTACCGTCATTATAAACATAATTAGCGACACCGTTGTCAACCCACTGGCTTAACAAGGTATAGCGGTTATCGGGGTCAACGGTTTTATTTTCAGCATCATTTAAGTGTGGGTCATGGCAATTAATGCACTCAACCTTTGTACCGTATAATGCCTGTTCAGTGGTATCAACGCTGTGGCGGGAGGTATAACCTGCCGCACCGGTAAACCTGGCTTTGTAAACAGTGCCAGTTACGGAATTGGCAGGCGTACTGTGACAGCCGAAACACAGATTGGCCCCGTCCGTCTTTAATTGTTTGGGGGCACCGCTATTGCCGTGCACGGCATGGCAGTTGGTGCAGGTGCCGGGCACGCCGCCCGGCTCGGTACTGATAACTTCCATTTCTATATAGTTGGTGTTAAGGGAATAATGCTGTTCAAAGCTGTTTTTCCCAGTAGCGGTTTGGTAGGTGGAAACAGTGGCTTTCAGATCGGAAATTTTTCCCCTTGCAAAAATGTATTTCAGCCGTTCCAGAATATTTTTCAGCAACTCCTCGACACGATCCCAGAAATCCGGGTTAAGCTTGTATTCCCTGGTGTTCCATGTTTCGAGGTAATCCCGGTGCTCTTTATCATCCGGGTACTTTTCATTTTCCGGATAGGGGTAACTGCTCATACCGTGAAAAGGCAGGGGATAGATGGTTTTGGGGCCGACACTGTTGGAGGTTTTGTAAAAGACATCTGATTTCAATACCGGGGTATAAACCATGCCATCTTTAACATTTGTCTTAGCGTCGAAGGTCAGCATCATTTCGTCGCCATGGCGGATAAGCACAAATTTATCATCAGGTTTTTCCAGCAGCTGGGTTACTTCCCCATACTTTGTGAATTTGCCGTAGAAATAGCTTTCGGGTATGTCCGGACGGGCATCGTCCTTAGCCCTGACCGGGTGCTGGAAATTCATATACTCGTATGTGGCGCTGCCTCGATGATACAAGTCGGCCTTTTCGAGGGGCAGTTCAACTAGGTTTACCGGCGATGCAATTTCATCGACCTTTTGCAGAGTATTCAGGATGTCCCGGCCGGTTTTGTCCCAGGCCCCTTTAGGCAATCGCGGGTCTTTGATGGTGTAATATTTTTGCGGGTTAACGTAGTTGAAAAAATAAGTGTTTTCAGCCGAGGAACTAATCACCTGATAACCTGCCGGGTGTTCCAGCAGATAAAGCTTGGCTTCGTCAAAAAAGTCGGCTTCGGTAATAGTTTCCCTGATTTTGATGTTGTATTTGCCGTTTTGTGGTTTTAGTTTGTCCAGCACAATGTAAGAAGGCTGGAAAAGAGGGACACTTTTGGCATACCGGTGCTTGGGCGGTAAGCCCAGCATTTTGCCCTGAATATCAGTTACATATTCATATTCTTTACCGTTCCAGACATATATGAACGGGCAGGAAGCCGGTATAGTGCTGTCATATATAGAGAAAGTGCTAGCTGCTGAGACGCTGCTCATTAAAGGGTGATTGGCGTCCCGGACCCTAACCCGCCAGGTGTAATCACCAAATCCCAAATTCACCGTCCAGCTCTGGGTTGCTCCTCCCGTATCATTTAATCATGGGCTGGTCTGGCCGGAAACTTCAACCTGGTATTGAACCGGGTCGCCATTAGGGTCATCGACTGTATTCCAGGTTAAACTAACGTTGACCGGACCGGTTGTATCAATATTTGCCTTTGGGACTAGGGTGGGTACCGGCGGCGGATCACTTAGTTCAAAGGTCAGGTCTGCTGATGCGGTCTGGTTACCTAATACATCTTCCGATCTGACCCGGTAATGGTAGTTAATATGTTTCGTCAGCCCGGTCAAATCAATGGAATGGGCAGTCTTATATGCAGCGTTGGCCACAGTTGTTCCATAAGCAGTGGTAGTGCCGTAATCGACCCAGGACTTGGCTGTTTCGCTGGTATTCCAGCTGACTCTAAGGCTTGAAGTCGATAGGGCCTGAGCGGACAGGGCGGAAATTATCGGGCCGGTAGCGTCATGCATGGCACCAGCCAGAAAATATACTTCCCCGGCGGCATTAATATAATCCGCGGCATTGGGCTTTGCTGTACTGACCGTGCCTTCGGTGCCCAGCACCTGGCTATAATATTTTTCCCAACCACCGGTACCGCTGTTAAAGGTGCGGTTCCAAATGGATAATTCTGTGGGATGGCCGACTGTGGGTTCACCGTAACCTGTCCATTTAAACCTTAGCTCGTTAATATTGGCTATTGGTTCGGTAACTTTAAATTTAAACATTTGGGTGTTAAAGATGCCCTGTGTTGCGGTCAGGTCTGTTATCAGCCTTGAGTTATCCTTGGCCAAAAGGGAGGAAAAACTGCCGGTAGCTGTTCCTGCTGTGGACGGCGTCTGGCTGCCGGCGGATTGCCAGGCTGCAAATCCCTGGGAGTTGGATTTGTACAGTGAAACTAAACCTGCCGGGGAGGTCGCCGCTGCGTGGGGAATACTATTGTAAACCGTTATGCCACGGTATGAATACGCCGGCGGACGGATTACGGCACTATCGTCATGACATTTAATGCATAAATCGTTATCCGCTGCTCTTTTATAATCGGCAATACCTGTTTTGCCATGAGGCTCGTGGCAGTTCATGCACATACCGGGGGCGTAGGGGGTTCCAGGGTAGACTGTTAAAGCTACGGTTGAAGATAAAGTGGAGCCGTGCCGGGAAGCGTTGTAAGCACTTAGACCCTTGAAATTACGTAGGCCTTCCGTATGGCACCCAAAACAAACCGTATTATTATTGCCGGTTACTGCCTGGGAAAGACCGTTTTGGTCAGTTATATTCTGGCGGAGTAAAGGTTTATACGGTGACCCGTGCGGCTGATGGCAGCGGGAGCATTTTATACCCGTCCCTGAAGCAGGATTATTCATGTCTGTATCATGCGGTGTATAGACGAAGGCACTCACCATATCACCGTATGGCAAGGTGCTGTCGGTACCGTGACATACTCCGCAGGCGGCATTGCCGGAAGAGATTTTGCCGGCACCTATGGCCAATAGCCTGGGCGTCGCGCCCGGGGCCAGGTGTGCGTCATGGCAGTCAGTGCAGACCTGGCCGCCGGAAGGGACGGGATGATAGGAATTGTAGACCGAACTGCCGACAATTGTTTCGCCAAATTGACTTTTTACGTTAATACTGCTTTTACTACCGTCATGACAGGTATAGCAGGTTTCACGCTGGGTGGGGAGGATTAAATTGCTAAAAGAAAGGGCATTATGTCCTGAGTGGCAATAGCCACACATGGTTGTGTCCGGAGCATAGTTGCCATGCGGGTTATTAACTACAGCGGCGGTAACGCCATATTTACTGTTAATAAAATACGCCATAAAAATGGCAGGCAGAGCAATAGCAATAATTAATAAAGTTATTCTGCAGCTTGAACTTTTTTTCATAATGTTTATTTATCACCCTTGTAAGTATTTTACTGTTAAGACCATACCGGGAGGCAGATTATTTATATAATTATATATTGGATTTGACGGTAATTACATCAGGGTAAAGCTTGATTTTTAAAGCTGTCATTCTGGAAATACACCTAGTTGCCTCAGGGATTTACCATTATTGAGTCGGTAAAAATCCGCAATAAACATCGGGAGAAAGCAGGATAAACAGTTTTCATAAAGAAGCAATAATAATAGTTATCGAATTATGTCGGAATTCGTCGAAATCATCTTGCCGGGGTGACCAAATGAAATATATTAGGCCGGGGCTGCTGTTATGTCTTGCGTTGGTGTTTATTTTCACACTTGGTTGCGGCAGGGACGAACAGTATCCTTATATCGCTTTACATATCCCTGAAAAACAACAGAATATCAAACAGAATTCAAAGGATAAGGCGAAAGTCCTGAAAATCGGCATGTCAACAGGGATGGGCTATGAAAATGGTATTTTAAACAATGAAAGCTTTACACAGGCTTTCAGCGCTGCTACCGGATTGGAGTCACAGGTTACACTCCGTAATAGTTTGTCGGAAATTAACAATCTGCTGGCCTTTGGGGTGGTGGATGTGGCTATAACATATGCCACGGCTTACCTATGGGACAAGCATAATTATCACCTGGAAGCACTTGCCATCAGTCGCCCGCCCGCTGACGGGGCATCAGAAAACCTGATTATTATGCCGGTAAAAAGCAGTGTTCGGAGCTTATATGACTTGCAGGGAAAGACTTTTGCCATGACAGACCCGTTGTCTAGTGCCGGAGGTATGTATGTCTATTATCTGTTAAATGAAATTAACGAAAGACCGGAAACCTTTTTTAAAAACTTTTTTTATACCGCTAATTACGAACACACGGTAGATGCTGTTGTTACTGGGATGGTGGAAGGGGCGGCGGTCAGGAACCACACCCTGACAAAAATGGCCAAGCAAGACCCGGCCTTAATGCAAAAGCTTAAAATAGTCGGCAAGTCTCCTCCAGTGGAGGAGCTGGTAGTGATTGTCCGGGCCGAGATGAATAAGGACCTAAAACATAAAATACAGGAAGCTGTGTTAACAATGGCTGATGACCCGGATCAAGAAAATGTTTTACATGCTTTGCATATAGGGGGGTTCCGGCCAGTAACCGGGCAGGATTTTATTGCCGATGCCAAGATTGTAAAAAAGGTGATGCATCGTTGAAAGGCCGAATAATAACATGGAGATTAAGAACAAAAATAATAGGCCTGGTATCTATGGTGATTCTTATCCTGAGCACCTGGTCGGTAATAGAAGTACGGCGGAATATGCGTCAGTATCTGACCGCCCATTTGGAAAGGGAAGGCTTGGCTATTGCCAGGGATTTTTCTGATTTTACGCGCGCCCCCAGCCTTATTTTTACCAACAATCTGTATATGCTGCAGCGATTAATCAACAATACCGTTGCCAACAATGAAGATGTGCGTTATATCTTAGTTTTGGACGGCAATGGGGAAAGTGTTGTACATACTTTTGCGGCGGGCATTCCTCAAGGGTTATTAAAGATTAATAATAATGTTGGCAATAAGAGTTATAATATTCAACGTATCCGGACGGAAGAAGGAATGATTATAGATATTGCGGTGCCCATGACCTTGCGGGGGATAGGGCTGGTCAGAGTCGGCATGACAGAAAAAAACATAAATGCTTTTCTGGCAAAAACCACCGTCAAATTACTTGGTGATTCCCTGGTGGTTTTAGCGATATCCTTACTGGCGGTATACTTTATTACCAGACTGGTAACCAGACCGATTTTGGAATTATCCAAGGCTGCTCAGGCTATGGCTCAGGGGAATTTTAACCAGGCCATGGTAGCGATTGATTCGGGCACCGGCGAAGTAGATCAACTGTCCGGGGCTTTTAACACCATGGTGGAGAAAATTCAGGCTTCTAAAAAAGAGACGGAACTACTGGAAGAGAAACGAAAACAATTGCTGGCAAAAATTCTTACTGTGCAAGAGGAGGAACGAAAACGTATTGCCCGGGAACTCCATGATGAAACCGGCCAGTCCCTGACTGCTATGAGCCTTGAACTTAGTCTGATAGACAGTGCCGGCACTGCTCAGGAAATAAAACAAAGAACGGACAATCTCAGGGACTTTATTAATACAGTTATGAAATCACTGCGCGAACTGATCTGGGAATTGCGACCGGTATCACTGGATGACCTGGGTCTGGAGGCGGCAATAAAACGGCATATTGTGGACCATTTGGTTAAACTGGGGCGGCATGCCGACCTGCAGGTGCATAATATCGCGGAGCTTAAGCTGCCGTCCGCGGTTGCCACCACAATATACCGGATTGTGCAGGAAGCGGTGACTAATATCATTAAACACGGCAATGCCCGAAATATCAGCGTAGTGCTGGAACGCAGCGGCGAAAACTTCCTGGTCATTATTGAAGATGACGGGGTTGGATTTGATGTCGACGAGGTGATGAAGTCTGCGCTGGCCCAGGAGAAATTTGGCTTATTCGGCATGGAAGAGAGAGCCGTGCTTATTGGAGGACAGTTGACAATAGAATCTGAACCATACGTAGGGACCACTATTTACCTGAAGATTCCTATAGGGGAGGCTGGGGAGTTTGGAGAAAATCAAAGTACTGCTGGCTGATGACCATCATGTTTTACGCAGTGGATTGCGGCTGTTGATAGATTCCCAGGCGGATCTGGAAGTCATAGGTGAAGTGGGCAACGGTACAGAAGCTGTTGAGGCGGTAATATCCCTGCAGCCTGATGTTTTGCTGTTGGACCTGGCCATGCCGGGCATGGATGGCATTGGTGTGATTAAATCACTGCGCCGGGAGGGAAATCAGACCAAGATTCTGGTGTTGACTATGTATGAAGATGAAGGATATTTAAAGAATGTTATCCAGGCCGGCGGCACCGGTTATTTATTAAAAAAGGCGCTGGATGCGGAACTGCTGACTGCACTGCGTATGGTGGCAAAGGGGGTACGAATTATCGACCCGGTGCTGGCAGGCAATTTGGTCATCAGAATATACAAAGATGAGCGGGACGAACGTAATAAACCTGAGCTCAGTGAAAGGGAAAAACAGGTAATCAGGTTGATTGCCCTCGGTTTTACAAATCGCCAGATTGCGGACGAACTGGTACTCAGCATTAAGACAGTGGAAAGCCATAAGGCAAACATTAAAACCAAGTTAAACCTTTTTAACCGCTCCGAACTGGTAAGATATGCCATTGAAAGCAAGTTGATTTGATTAGCTACCGGTAAAATAATACGGCCTGGCTGGGCATGTTCGCCCAACGGTTCTAAAATTTTTATCAGGCTACTTTAGTACTTAGTGCGATTGTTTTTTTGGCGCTTGAAACGTTTTTAACTCCAGATAAACCACCAATGCCAATAGTAACATATCAAGGCGCGCCAATAAAAGTTATACAGGGGAGTTATGGGTGGACGACATTGACTAAAGGTGTTCAAGCCGAATCCCCCATACCTCCTGAACTAGTGAAAAACATTATTCCAACATTTGTCGTTCCGCAGGCTAACGTAAAAGTTACATTTGATTATAAGCCCAATGTCGTTGATGTAATGTTGTGGACTACAGCAGGACCTCGTGGATACAACAATGATGACAACACAATCATTATGCCAGAGGATAAAGGTATATATGTTTTTGAAATAAAAGGCGAATGGGATCAGGGAGACTCAATCTATGCATTTAAAATAAAAGTAAATTAGCATGGTATATCGTTTATTCAGATAGGGTCAAAAAGATATTACCGACAAAGTTAAGCATCTGTATTTGTCAACCGAAAAGTAGGTCAAAAGACCATTGAATTTTAGGTCACTTTTTGCTTAGATTGTGCCTCCGGAATCACTTCCGAGGCACTTGGATAAGAAATTCTAGGCATTTAAGAACAGTAGCTTACCTGACCCGTAATTGTCCACGAGACATGCCCCCCTTAGTTTTTTAGGACATTATCTCGTATTTTCACTACACTTGGTAGGTGTGCACAGTTTGACGCTTACGCAAAAACCGCACCAGCCGGTGGCCAGATAAGTTCACAACATTCTTTAGGTGAATCACTTTGCTGTTCTGTTGTCAAATAAAAAGAGGCAGCGATATCCACTGCCTCTTAATCTTAAACTATACAACCTTGGTATTTGCATGGTCGGAGCTTGTGGGCATACTGTCGAATCTTAAATCAAAATATTTCTTTGCAACATCGGGATATCGTTTTTCAAATTCCGTCATGTATCTGAATGTTGAACTGGTTACTCCATTTGCCACACAATATTCCCTGAAACTTTTCTTTTTAAAGAAGTTTGGCTGGTTGCACCATCGAGCTAGATTAATATACATTCCTTCAAATTCGCTATTCTTGTAATCGTTATATCTCATTATATAAGGTAGGCACCGATACCTCATTAAAACTGTTATTCGTTCGAAGACACCAATAATATCGTTAACATCTTGAGAATCATAAGCACATAACAAGTAGAGCTTTGTTGTTTTTGAGGAGTATTTTCTCCATATCTTAAGTTTCTTTTCAATAAGCTCCTGGTCTTTCAAATAATCAAAGGCAAAAATAAAGTCACCTCTATATTTAGCATCGGTTAAAACTTTAGCCTTATCTTCTGTCATGAGTCGCAAATCTAGTCCCTGTCTAAACTGAAAGCTTTTTCCTGTTTGTGCCAATTCGTCGAATACTTCATACCACTTATCGTAACCTAATATGTTGTCATCCCAAAGATAAATGTATTTCCTAGAGGGGTCATAAAACTCAGAAATTTTAGCATGTCTAAAAACTTTATCATATTTTTGATTGACGCAGAAGCTACATTTTCTAAAACAACCTCTAGTTGCAAAACCAATGGAATACTCTAGATAATCTGAGAATTTAACAGGCTTAATACCTCTTGCAACTTCATTTTCAATAAATTTATCATATAAATGATAATCAGGCATGTGGTGTTCTACTTCATATGGCAAGTCAGGCAAAAATGGTTCTTCTGATAGAAAGCCTGTCCCACCATGAATTACTTCAGGACTAGCAACCACCTCTACGGGTACCTTTGTGAACGAAAAGACTCTAGCTAAATATACTTTGTCATATTCTTCAATACTATCGTAATTAAAAAGTAGGTTAGTTGTATGACCTTTTTCTTTTAAGAATCCGCTTATCTTCATTAATGCTAGATTGGGATGGCGAGTTCCATTATCAAGCAAGTCAGCATCTATGATTCCAATGTTCATTAAGTTCACCAGCCTCTTAATTCTATGCTTCTATTATAGCGAACGAATGTTCTTTTGAAAAGGGTTTTTAAGTAAAAATTATATTAGTTTTTTTAAAACAGATTCGACCTCGCTCACATTGTGTTCTTGTAGAAATTTAAAAAGTGTTCTAATGTTTGGCATCCTTCTAATAGCAGTAGATTCTTTAAGGTTCGCTGACATTAGGTAATTCTTAAGATTGAAAGAATCATTAGTATGATTTACGATGATATCTTTTACTATAGCCATTCGATAAATTTGAGATTTTAGCATGGAAATCTTCTTTGAAGATTCTGATTTATAAAAGATTTTACCCAACTTCGTTAGAAACACCTGTCTTGGTCTTGTATTGGTAATAGTTGCGAAATCCAAAAGTTCTGCAAGCTTTGCATGATTTTCACCGTATTTTTTGTAAGCCACCTCATTTTTACCGGGTCCCTCAAGTAGTTCACCAAGTTCATTAAAAGTAAGACCGCTGTTTCCCTCTTCAGCAAGAATTTCCACTAACCTATAGGTGCCATCATCGAAATTGCTGAATTGAGGGATATTATAAGCATAAATACCCTCTGAACCTTGGGGAATCTCGATTTCTCCGTCATCTTTAGATTTTGTAAAACGATATTTAGATTTTGATTCATTTTTGCCAATCAAGCTGGATATTTCACATCCTAGATTGGGTGTAACTTCATCTATATATTGGTCATAGCTTTCAGTAATTTTGTCGTAGAATATATCTAAGGATTCACTGTCGGATAATATTTCTGAATAGTATTCCTTAAATTCCAAAATGACCAAGTTATCCTCAGTAGCAATGGCCCCTTCAACATTTCCGGCATTTCTCCAAGTAAATAAACCGTTTGTTGTGAAATTACCACTTCCGATCAATAATTTGTGGTCATCAATTAAATATGCTTTTATATGTTAGTAAGTAAACGTCAAGTATTTTTAAAAAAATTTGTTCCCATGAAAAGAACACAACAAAGCAAGCCTACCAAAGGTAGACTTAAGATAATAGATCAAATTTGGTTTAGCTAGCAAAACTGCTAGACATTTAAGGAAAGTGTGGCATTGTCTGATGATTGTATTTATCAGCGGATTAAGAGACTTTGATGAAAACTTCAGAAATTAAGTTGAAGATTTGATTAGGAATATAGTCCATCAACTGTCTTCTAACTTAGAAGTTGATTCCCTGGAGTATATTATTGTGCCAGAAGACTTTGGTTTTGAAGTGAACAGAATTCAAAGGGAAAAAGGGTTAAGGGAAGGATACACAGATAATGAAACCGGTGTGGCAATGGCAAAATGTGAGTATTGATAAATACTACCAGAACTGCAGGCGAATCCTCTATAAATGGCTAAACCGCAGGAGTCAGCGACGAAGTTTTAACTGGAGTGAATTCAGAGAAACCCTGAACAGATACCAAATGATGCGACCTAGAATAACAGAAAACCGTGAATGGGGCGTTGGGTAACCAATGTCCCTACAGTGACGACCAAATTTTCGACTCTCTGGGGTCTTAAAAGAAAAAGGCAGCCAGTTAGCCGCCGGTAGTTTAACCCATATACTTTTTTATTGAATCCCAGAAGTTTTCACGGGTTCCAGCCATTATCACTACTACAACTTCGCCTTTGTCGTTTTCTGCCAAATAGTATGCAATTTCATAATCTACTAGGGCAATTAGCTTTTTTACATATATGGCTTTTACTCGGTTATTATGAACAGGCACGGTATTCTGAATTATGAGCGGGAATTTTAAGAGGTGTTTATGAGAAGAATCAAGTGGAAATATAAAATCACAGACTTCAACCTGTGACTAATTTACTGGATAAATAATGTTTTTGATAGAGGATTTCCGGGTATATTGAAGAAATAAAGAGAAATAGTTTTGTTAAACAAGGACGGTGGGTTTATGGAGGGCAGACAAGCCTTGTTACGCCGGTTGCCTGCAATCAGTCAAATATTGGAGACGGCGGAGGTCGCGGAACTGATTCATCGGTATAATCATATAATTGTGTCTGAAGCTGCCGGTGAGGTTGTACAGGAACTTAGAGCACGCATTTTGGTTGCCGGCGAGGCAATTGGCCCTGACTATGCAGCGGAACCGGGGCTTATTAATGAAGTGGAACCCGGACATATTATCAGATTAGTGGAAGGGCGGGTACGGGAAAAGACGCGCCCTCATTTGCGCAAGGTCATCAACGCTACCGGCATCGTGCTGCACACCAACCTGGGCCGGGCCGTACTGGCCGGAGAAGCGGTGGCTGCTTTGGCCGAAATTGCCGGCAGCTACAACAACCTGGAACTGGACCTGGCTACCGGAGAGCGGGGTTCCCGCTATGCGCACGTGGCTGATTTGCTTTGTAAACTTACCGGCGCTGAGGCCGGGCTGGTGGTCAACAATAATGCCGCGGCGGTGCTTTTGGTGTTGAGTACATTAGCTAAAGGAAAACAGGTGGTGGTATCCCGGGGCCAACTGGTGGAAATCGGCGGGTCTTTTCGCATTCCGGAAGTAATGGCGCAGAGCGGGGCGGTCTTGGTTGAAGTGGGGGCCACCAACAAAACTCATCTGCGGGATTATGAACAGGCCATCAGTGAAGAATCGGCTTTGCTGCTGAAAGTACATGCCAGCAACTATAAAATCATTGGTTTTACTGCCGAAGTGGAGGCCAAGGAATTGGTACAGCTTGGCCGTAGTAAAGGAATTCCTGTTTTTGAAGATCAGGGCAGCGGGGTTTTGATTGACTTGAGTGCCTATGGCCTGGCCAAGGAGCCGACGGTCAGGGAAAGCATCCGGGCTGGGGTGGATATTGTCACTTGCAGTGGGGATAAGCTTTTTGGCGGGCCGCAGGCGGGTATTATTGTAGGGCGGCGGGATATTATTGAAAAGCTGAAAAAAAACCCATTGACCAGGGCGCTGCGCGTGGATAAGTTTTCCCTGGCGGCAATGGAAACCACCCTGCGCCTTTACCTTGATGAAAAAACAGCGGTTTATGCGGTGCCGACACTGCGGATGCTGACTATGGCCAGGGAGGAAGTAGGCAGCCGGGCTGATAGATTTGTCCGGGAGTTGACGGAACAGATTGGAGATGCAGCAGCCGAGTTGGCGATTATCGATGGTTTTTCGCAGGTCGGCGGCGGTGCCCTGCCGGAAGAAAACATCCCTACCCGGCTGGTTTCTGTGGTGCCTATACATGTATCTGTGAATATGCTGGAAGAGCAGCTGCGGTTGGCGGAAACGCCGGTGCTGGCCCGGATTCAGAAGGACCGGCTGTTGCTGGATTTACGCACGGTGGCGGTAGAAGAAGAAAAAACGCTAATGGATGTGTTGATAAAAGCATTAAAGGGGTGACACAGGATGACCGAAAAGACGGGTGATTTTACGACGGTGCAGCAAGAAAATAATAAAGCATGTACCCTGACCTCATTGTCATGCAAAGCCGGCTGAGCAGCCAAAATAGGTCCGGAGGACCTGGCTAAGGTATTACGCATGCTGCCCCAGGGGGTTACGCAGGACCCTAACCTGCTGGTAGGATTGGCTACATCTGATGACGCGGGGGTTTATCGGCTGACGGATGATATTGCCTTGATTCAGACCGTGGACTTTTTTACGCCGGTAGTGGACGACCCCTACGATTTCGGACAGATTGCCGCCGCCAACGCCTTAAGTGATGTATACGCCATGGGCGGCAAGCCGCTGACTGCCATGAACCTGATTGCTTTTCCTACTAAAAAGCTGGGCCTTGAAGTATTGGCGGAAATCTTAAAAGGTGGTGCCGACAAGGTTCAGGAAGCCGGCGCTATCATAGTGGGCGGGCATTCTATTGAGGATGCTGAACCTAAGTATGGCTTGGCGCTTACCGGCACTGTGCATCCCGACCGCGTATTGAGCAATGCGGGAGCAAAGCCTGGGGACAAGCTGGTTTTGACCAAGCCTATCGGTGTCGGTATTATTACTACGGCCATCAAGGGCGGGGTCGCAAGTCCGGAGGCAATAGACGAAGTCACCCGGGTGATGGCGGCCCTCAACAATACTGCCGCCGAAGTCATGCAGGAAGTAGGGGTGAACGCCTGTACTGATGTTACCGGTTTTGGACTGCTGGGACATGCTTCGGAAATGGCGCGGGCCAGCGGTGCGGGCATGAATATTTATGCCGCTGCGGTTCCGGTACTGCCGCCGGCCCGGGAGTATGTGAAAATGGGTATTGTACCTGGGGGGACCCGGGGGAATTTAAGGTATCTTAGGGATTTGGTTGATTTTGCGCCGGCAATTCCGGAAGAAATGCAGTTGTTGTTGGCTGACGCTATTACTTCCGGGGGCTTATTGATTGCTGTACCGGCAGAAAAAACGAACCGGCTGGTGGCCGGCCTGAAAGAGCGGCAAACCTTTGCTGCCGCAGTCATTGGTGACATTACGGCGGAAGCACAAGGCAAAATATTTGTTTCTGAGGGGAATGCGTAGTGCTTGTAGAATCTTTGGCCGCAGAGTATGCCAGTCCGCTGGTGAACCGGTATTTAAATGACTTTGCCCGGGTAGCGGACTTTTATGTACATAACCCGTATACAGCGACCGGCTATCAGGAACGGTGCCGGTTGGTACGGGAGCATTATCGAACGGACCGGGAGGCGCTGGTCCGTATTTTATCGGCCTATAACCGGCAGTTGGGCTGCGGGGAAAAAACGCTGGCCAATCTGCAATTGCTAAAACAACAAGATGCGGTGCTGGTGGTCACCGGTCAGCAGGCTGGGATTTTTACCGGTCCGCTTTATACTGTTTATAAGGCAATTACGACTATTCAACTGGCTGCCCGCCAGACCGCCGAACTGGGTGTACCGGTAATCCCCGCTTTTTGGGTGGCGGCCGAGGACCATGATTTTGCCGAGATTGACCATATTAACCTGTTGAACCGGGAACAGCAGCTGGTTAAACTGCGTCTTGACGAGCAGCCGGCAGGCAAGTTCTCAGTGGGCTATATCCCGGTGGGTGAGGCGGTGTTCCGCCTTATAGACGAGCTGGATGCGGCTACCAACCCTTCCGAGTGGAAAGGGCCAATGCTGGCCGAACTTAGACGGCTGGCCGGGGAACAGGGGAACTTTGCCGACTGGTTCGCGGCAGTAATGGCCTGGCTCTTCAGAGAGTATGGCCTGGTGCTGATTAATCCGCTAATGCCGGAACTGCGCAGTTTTTTGGGCGGAATTTTTGCTGATTTTATCCGGCGCCATGAGGAAGTCCAGGTTGCATACAACGCCGGGGTGGAACGGATTATAACCGCCGGCTATACCCCTCAGGTAGAGAAGTCGGCCGAATATTTGCACCTTTTCCGCTATATAGACGGCGAGCGGCTGGCGCTCCTGAAAACAGCAACCGGGATAACGGCGCGGGGCCGTGAAGTGTGCTGGAGTGTGGCGGATTTAGCCCGGGAGGCCCGGGAAACCCCCATGCTTTTTAGTCCCAATGTGGTTTTGCGGCCCATCGCTCAGGATCATTTGCTGCCCTTGCTGGCATATGTTGCAGGCCCCGGAGAGATTGCTTACTATGCGCAATATAAGGATATCTACCCGTTATTTGGCATGTCAATGCCGGTAATTTATCCCAGAACCAATATTACTTTGATTGAAAGGCCGGTCAGGAAACTGTTTGAAAAATATAATTTACAATTCGCGGATATTATCTCCGGTGTTGATACCAGATTAAAAGAGTACCTGGCCGCCGAAGACAGGCTGGACATTGCCGGCATGTTTAAACGGTATAAGGAAGACCTGCACCGCGATTATACGGAAATAATTGAGCGGCTGGTATTAGTGGACAAAAGCCTGCGCGCCCCTGGGGAAGAAAGCCTGGGTAAGATGCTGCACCACATAGGCTATTTTGAGACCAAGGCGCTTCAGAAACACCGGAAAAACTGTGAAGAGGCCGTAGGGCATTTTGAAAAAATAGCGCTGATGATGTATCCCAAAAATAACTGGCAGGAAAGAATTTATAATATTTTTCCTTATCTTTTCAAATACAACTTGTCGCTGCTTGATGAACTGCTGAGGACTGATTTTCTGGATAATACTCGGCATAAGTTGGTATATGTTGGCGAAGGTTAAACTTGTGTAAAAATAGAGGAAAGTCATACTTTGTTGTAGAATATAAATTAATGTAGCTTAGACAAATTGAAAGGCAGGCGATGGTTGTTGAAAAAAATCTTCATCATCGATACTAATGTTTTGCTACATGACCCTCACGCTATTTTTAAGTTTCATGACAATGACGTGGTCATACCTCTGGTAGCCATCGAAGAAATGGATAACCAGAAACGCCGGCAGGACGAGGTGGGCAGAAACGCCCGCCGGGTGGCAAAATTTATTGATGAGTTGCGCCAAAAAGGCAAGGTCTATGAAGGTGTCCCCCTGGATAATGGCGGTACGCTTAAGGTTGAGCTTAACCACCAGCGACTGGAAAAGCTTGCCGGTGGGATGGATCAGTTTAAAGCAGACAACCGCATTCTGGCTGTTGCTCTTGCCTATCAGGAAGAGTTTCCGGACCGGAAAGTGGTTTTAGTTACCAAAGATACCTATTTGCGTATTAAAGCCGATGTAGTCGGTATTGAAGCCGAGGATTTCAAGACCGATAAAGTCAATATCGACGAGTTGTATACCGGTACTATAGAGTTAAAGGTTAAATCGGAGTTAATCAACCAGTTTTACAGTAATAGCTTCCTGCCGTGGGAAAATACCGAAGATAACGAGTTATATGCCAACCAGTTTGTGTCACTGATAGATGAGTTAGGCGGCAATCAGTCCGCTCTTGGCAAGTATAACCCCGACAAAAAAGGCATTGTACCGCTGCTTTATGCCAATAGCGATGCCTGGGGTATTCGGGCCCGGAACAAGGAGCAGCGTTATGCTTTAGAGCTTTTGTTTGATGAAAATGTCAGACTGGTTACCCTGGTAGGCCAGGCCGGTACCGGTAAGACGCTGTTGGCTGTGGCGGCAGGGTTGGAAAAAGCCATTGAAAAAGAGACTTATAAGAAACTGTTGGTAACCAGGCCGGTTATCCCCTTAGGCAACGACATCGGTTTTCTGCCGGGTGACAAAGATGAAAAGATGCGCCCCTGGATGAGTCCTATTTATGATAACCTGGAGTATATTTTCGGCATGTCGAAAGAGGCTAAAAAGGAGAAGGAAGCCGATAAACCCAAGAATACCAATGTGGAGCATATGGTTCAGTATTTTAAGGATAAAGGCCAGTTGGAATTAGAAGCCCTGACTTATATCCGGGGCCGGACCATTCCTAAGCAGTATATCATTGTGGACGAAGCGCAGAACCTTACGCCGCATGAGGTCAAAACCATACTCACCAGAGCGGGGGAAGGGACTAAAGTGGTGCTCACCGGCGACCCGCACCAGATTGACCATCCCTACCTTGATTCCAGCAGTAACGGTTTGACATATTGTGTGGAAAAATTCAAAGGCGTTAAAATCGCCGGTCATGTTACCTTTGTCAAGGGCGAGCGTTCTGAATTGGCCCAGATTGCGGCTGAGATAATTTAAGATGGGGCAAAAATATTGCTATAGAAAAGCACCCGTATTGTAGGGTGCTTTTTGCTGGTCGGACAAAGACTGAACATATATTATTTTGCAGAAATATAATTAAAACCTTCTCCCGGTGCAACCTCGTGCGGAGAAGTACGGTTATCCATCGGACAAGACTGCCAAAGGGGTGGATGTGGTGATGGAAAAGACTAAGCTGATGTAGCACTTTTGGCTTAAAAAAACAAGTCTCTAGATTGCCTTACAGCAGCGTGCTTGAATGGCTATTACTGCTGCTAAACAATCATCTGGGCAATAAATCTGCCCAAAATTACGCCGGCTAGGCTCAGAAAAAGGTTTAGGCCGATATTCATGAGGCCACTAAAATAGTTGCCGTCGTCTAACAGGCTTATTGTTTCATAGCTAAATGCAGAAAAGGTGGTAAATCCGCCAAGCAGACCGGTGGCCAAAAACAGGCGCAAATCGGCTGGGATTAAATTGCCGGTGGTGCTCAACTTCATGACCAGGCCGATGAGAATCCCGCCGGTCACATTGGCAATCAATGTGCCGTATGGCATTTTGCTTCCGAAAACCAACGGAGAATACAAGGCCAGTCCATACCGCAGACAGGCACCGATGAAGCCGCCGATTCCCACGTATAATACTTGTAGCATGATTTAAAACCTCCGGAAAACTAATTATACTTTATTCTATAACATTAGCGCTTTAAAGAAAATAGGTTATATGCTGCTGCAAAAAAGAAACTGTAACTTTGCAGGAAACCGGGTATAATTATAGAATTAAATGAAAGAAGATACTCCGAACCGGGCAACCTAAGGTCAGGCTATGGTTTTCCGGTCATAAACCGCTTATCGGTTTAAAGGTCTGCGGGGAAACCGGCCGGCCTCCCGTTTTTGGAAAGGAGACAAGCCATGTATATTCAGGCACCTTTTCCAGAGGTGTCTTTTTATTAATTAAAATATTGGAGGGTACGAAATGTCTGAAATTCCTGAAAAAGTGCTTGCGGCAATAAAAAAAGAGGCTTCCGACGGCCGGTTGACCTGTGGCAGAGCTCATCAACTGGCAGAGGAACTAGATGTAGAGCTTAAGGTAATAGGTCAGGCCGCTGATGAACTGAAAATTAAAATTAAAGCCTGTCAGTTAGGGTGCTTTTAGGAGATTACCATGCCGGAAATTTTTAAGCTGATGACGGTGGAGCAGGCCAGGGAGATTTTTAATAACCATTTGCCTGCCGTAGATAAAAAAACTGAAACACTGCCTGCCGGGGATGCGCTCGGCCGGGTATTGGCGGAAGATGTTTTTTCGGAAGTCGACGTGCCTGGCTTTGACCGTTCCACCATGGATGGGTTTGCAGTTCGGGCCAGGGACACTTTTGGGGCTTCCGAGGGCATGCCGGCCTATTTGTCTGTTGCCGGAGAAATACTTATGGGACATGCAGCGACAGATGAATTAGCCGCCGGACAGGCAGTCAGAATAGCTACTGGCGGCATGCTGCCGCCTGGGGCCGATGCTGTGGTGATGGTTGAGTATACTGAGGAACTGGGCGGTAGTGATATAGCGGTTGTCCGCCAGGTGACGCCGGGGGAGAACGTGGTACGCCGGGGTGAGGATATCAGCACCGGTCAGGTTTTGCTGGCGGCGGGAAGGCGCATACGACCTCAGGAATTGGGCGCCTTAGCCGGTATAGGGAGGACCTCCTGCAGGGTGGTGGTCCGGCCGCGGGTGGCCATAATCTCTACCGGGGATGAACTGGTGCCGCCGGAGCAGGAACCGGCTCACGGCCGGGTGCGGGA
>CAZWUW010000045.1:0-23660 GCA_964636895.1 uncultured Eubacteriales bacterium | reverse complement strand
TTCCAGGGATGCATCCCGGTTAACTTCATTTTTCATGGTGTTGGCGTTTTTCCAGGCACCGATGGCGTTTAGCATGATGGCATTATCGTTAAAAATCATCGGTATCCGGGCAAGGCTTTGTTTAACAACTTCTTTGAACAGCAGCGAACCCCCGCCGCAAAGAATTAGCAGGCCGATATCAGGCAGTTGAATACCGGCGGCGGCAGCTTTGGAAGAAAAATCGTCCACGAGCTGCCGCGCTTCGTAAACAATGAATTCTTCGCAAATATCTTTGAAGTTCGGGATTTCTTCACCGTAAATCAGCAGTTTTTCATTGCGGATGATGGCGTTATCCACCTTGTGCCTGGGAACAGTGACTTTGTGTTCTGTCTTGAGGTAGTCAATAATCCGGTTTAAAGGGTCGATTGTGCCCTTATCGATGCCAAAAAAGGTCCTCAATTCAAAGTTATTCACTACCGTTACATCAGACGTTAAAGCTCCGATATCAAAGCCGAGAATGGTACGGTCGGCGAATTCATTTTCATACCGGTCCAGCAGATTCCCCTCATCATCGTACATAATGGCATTCATGGCGCAGACGCCTTCCGGCCGGATATTGACCGCCAGGATTTCAAACTCAACCTCGACGCCGTTAAAAACAGGATTGAGAAACTTGACGCGATGGGTACCGAGTAGTTTTTGCTCCAGAATGGCGATATTTTCTTTCTGGTTTTTGAAGTATTCTTCGGTAGGCAGCATAGTGCCGAGGATAACCTTTTCTTTAATGACCCTGGAATTGGGTTTTAACAGGGCAAGGGCTGCTGAAGTAAGCAGGATAATCAGTGTCTGGATGTCATCGGTCTTGCCGTTATGTCTGTCAGCCACCGTTCTTTCCTTGAGGATGCCCCGGTTGAAATTGTAAGCCATGCCGCCGACAAAATACTTGCCCAGGTTTTGTTTATTACTTTTCACTTCAACTTCCAACAAATTGAGAGGATATCTGGTATCGTCCCGGACGACTCTCCTTTCATGCCATGGCGCGAGAATATTCATGATATACAGCTCTCTCTTGGTAGGGCCGACGATTTTAAAGGCATCATTGCCAAGGTCTGCGCCAATCACGGAAACATTGTTCATTTAGTCCACCCCGCAATATATTAGTCTTATCCACAAATTTAATTATATAACCTCGATTTCCAGGAATCAATATAAATGGTAAAATACGACATTATATTACAGAGGCTTTCAGATTATGACTTTCATCGCTTTTGACAGCCTGTTTTTCCGTGAAGTATCATAATTATATAGCGGAATTTGAGGTGAGGTCTTTGGAAGATTACAGGCATAACCGGGTTGTTTTAACAGAAGCGTGTAATAACTGCGGGCGGGTGCTCAAAGAGGAATGGAAGTTTTGTCCCTGCTGCAAAGCTAAGGTGAATACTTATAACTGCCCTTTTTGTAATAAGGAGATAAAAGCGCAATGGGAGTTCTGCCCGTATTGCCGGAGAAGCGTGAAAAGCTCTTATCTGGCAAGAAAAACTTTTGATGCTGGGAATGAGTGGCTAAAGACAATTCTGGGGAAGTAATACTAAGTCAAACCCGCCTTGAACAGCAGCGGGTTTTCTTTGGCATGAACAAGAAAACTGACAGCGCAGAAAAAGATGAAATTAATAAATTGTTAATATTTTGCACCTGCTTAGTTAAGTTTTCCATGTTATAGTGAAACTACAAGGAGGCGAGTGCCATGGAATGGATAATATTTTTTGATTATTGCCCGCTGTAAGCATATTGAGGCAGAACGGCTTTGTGACCGGATTGGTATTATTGAGCAGGGTAAGCTTTTGGCGCAGGGGACACTGGTCGAATTATTGACCGGCACCGGGCAAAAAAGTCTGGAAGATGTGTTTATTCGATTGGCAGGTGGCAAACATGCGCTGGCAGCATATTAAAACAATATTTTTTAAAGAAATGATGGATACAGTGCGGACCGTAAAACCCTGTATGTAATGATACTGGTACCCCTAATCTTAATGCCGGCCCTGATGCTGTTGGGCCCGATCATGGGGGAGCGGGAAGCTCGGAAGTCCCAGGCGGTGATATATAAAGTTGTGCTGCAGGGGAGGAAAACGGGCCGCAGCTGGTGAATTACCTGAAAAAAAGCGGCAAATTAAAAATCGTTGTGTTTAAGGATCTCTTTATTGGTGACCTGGTTTGGCAGCATATCGGTCTGACGGTACTCTCAACTATTATATTAACCGGTTTGGCTTTGGGCTTTGCTTTTAAAATATTTAACAAAGAAAAAGTATTGTTCAGGACTTGAGGAGGGGTTTTATCGTGACTGATGAAAAAAATCCGCAAATGGGCTTATGGCAACGCTTAGTAGGCATTATCACCCGGCCGGGGGCTACCCTGGCGGCAGTGGTGGAAAAACCGACCATCCTATGGCCGGCGCTGGTCATTTCGCTGGCTAACCTGGCCCTCTATATTGTTACTGCGCCTAAGATGCAGCAGTTTATGCTATGGTCCTTTGAAAATATGCCGAAGGATAAATACACTGCCGAGCAGTTGGCAGGCATGAAAGCTTATTTGACCAGCACTTCCGTTTATGTCAACGGGGCTACCATGGTCATCATGCCCTTTGTTATCTGGCTGGTGATGGCGCTAATGTTTAAATTCCTGAATCTGTTTACCGGTAATGAAGCGCCCTTCAAAAATCTTTACGCAGTGGCGGTTATTACCAATATCCCGATACTTATTGGCTCAGCTTTACGCAGCGTAATGGTGGCTATGAGCCCTGCCGAAAACTACATGACAGTTACCACCAGTGCTGCTCTGGCTTTGCCAAAAGGTGAAACAGGTGCGTTGTTTGCCGTGCTGTCGAGCATTGACCCTTTTTATTTCTGGTCATTGGCGCTGATGGCCATGGGGGCTGCGCTGGTGTTAAAAACTACAGTCAAAAAGACCGGCTTTGCAGTGTTAATAGCATGGGTATTGTTTACCGTGATTAGTGCGCTAATAATGAATTCACAGCAGATGCCGGGAGCATAAATAAAAATTTTTGGGCTGGTAATATAACCAGCCTGTTTTATGGAGGTGTAGATATTGCAGAAGAAGAAACTATGGATTGGTGTCGGAATTGCGGTTATAGTGACGCTGATCATTGGTCTTAACATCTACCGGAACCGCCAGGAGATAGCACCGGCCGCTCAATATTTTACGGTTAAAGAGGAGAACATTGAAGAAAATGTACTAGCCAGCGGTAAAGTGGAAGTTGTGGCCAAAGAAGAGATTACCGCCCGCACCAATGCTATGGTTCAACAGGTCGCGGTGAAGGAAGGGGACCGCGTACGGGCAGGACAGGTTCTGATTAAACTGGATACGGCGGAACTAAACAGGGACTTAAAGCGCGAAGAAGCAGCGCTGGCCTTACAGCGGGCCAACCTGTCAAGAGCTGTGGCAGCGGCCCGGCCGCAGGAAGTGGCACAGGATAAAGCAACCATAAAGCAGGCGGAAACAGCTTATTTAAATGCGAAGACCAAATATGCGCGCAATCAGGCGCTATATAAAGACGGGGCTATTTCTAAGGAAGCGCTGGACGCGTCTTATGTGGAACTGGTAAATGCGGAAACTTCGTATCGCTCTGCTCAACAGCGTTTAAGCCTACGACTGGAAGGAGACACGGCGGAAAGCAAAAATGCGCTGGCTGCCCAAGTTAAGCAGGCGGAACTGGCCGTTAGCCTGGCCAAAGATCAATTGGCCCGGGCTGAAGTCAAAGCCACAATGGACGGTGTGGTGCTGTTCCTGGGGGCTGAAAAAGGCAAATATGTAACCACCGGCACCAGTCTGGCGGTTATCGGAGATACCGCGCGGCTGCGGGTAAAAGCAGATATCAGTGAATCGGACAGCGGTCGACTGGCCGACGGCCAGCCGGTTAAAATTACTACCCCCGCCTTGCGGGATGAAGAATTTGCCGGTATTGTGAGCCGGGTTGGGGCTGCTGCCGTAACCAGAACCAAGAGCGGCAGTGAGCAGACAGAAGTGCAGGTTACGGTTGACATTACCAAGTTTAATGACAAATTAAAGCCCGGTTATTCGGTAGACCTCACCATTACTACGGCCAGTAAGAGTAAAGCTTTGGCAATCCCTTATGAAGCAGTAATTGAAAAAAATAAGCTGAAGGAAGTCTTTGTGATCGAAAATGGTCAGGCCAGGAAAAAGCAAATAACTACCGGCGTGGGCAATGAACTTTATATCACGGTGGAAAAAGGCCTGAAAAAAGGTGACAAAGTCGTTGTCAACCCCTCGGATAAACTGAAGGATGGTATTGCCGTCAAGGATAAGCCGTACGAAGCAGAAAAGCCGGAAACTGATAAGGATAAGTAAACTTAAGAAGGTGAGCAGCCGTGATTAAAGTCAAGGGATTAAATAAAGTCTATCAGACCGGCGCGATTAGTGTTCATGCCCTGCGCGACATTAATCTGGATGTTAAGCCGGGTGAATTTGTGGCCGTAATGGGTCCTTCCGGGTCCGGCAAATCGACGCTGATGAACATCATCGGCTGCCTGGACCGGCCGACGGGCGGTTCATATATGCTGGCCGGCGAGGAGATTGCCGATATGGATGAGGGGCAGTTGGCGTATATCCGCAACCGTAGAATCGGTTTTGTTTTCCAGACCTTTAACCTGCTGCCCCGGCTTACCGCCATGCGCAATGTGGAGCTGCCCATGCTCTATGCCGGGATGCCAAAAGAAGAGCGGAGAAATATAGCTATGGACGCATTAACCCGGGTCGGCCTGGCCGACCGGGTGCACCACCGGCCCAATGAACTGTCCGGTGGCCAAAAACAGCGGGTAGCCATCGCCCGGGCGCTGGTGAACCGGCCGGCTATATTTCTGGCCGATGAGCCCACCGGAAATCTGGATACCAGGTCCGGTGAGGAGATTATGGCTATTTTTCAGGAACTGCACCGGGAAGGGTCTACTATCCTGCTGGTTACCCATGAACGGGAAATTGGTGAGCATGCCGGGCGAATCATCAACTTCCGCGACGGCCGCATCGTAAAAGATGAGCAGGTAGCCGAGCCTATTGCTGCCCGTGATTATCTGGCCCGGTTGATGACTGCCGGCGAAGGCCGGGAAGGGGTGGAACAGGCATGAGCATATGGGAATCGGTGATCATGGCATTGGAAGGGATACGCACCAACAAGATGCGCTCAACCCTGACCATGCTGGGTATTGTTATCGGCATCGCCGCGGTCATTGCCGTAGTGGCCATCGGCCAGGGCGGCCGGACCTTGCTGATGTCCGAAATCGAAAAATTTGGCACCAATATATTTAATATTTACGTGGATTTTTATTCCGACAACCCGGCCACCAAAAGGGATTTCGCCATGGAAGACGTGGAAGTGATCAAAAACCTGGTGCCCGGGGTCAGGGGCATGACCCCTTCCCAGGACAGTATGGCTACCGTCAGGTCAGCCAAGAAGGGTAAAATGTCCCGGATTCAGGGCAGCAACGGCGATTATGCCAGGATGACGGACATACGCATGATCAAGGGTAGATTTTTTTCCAATGCCGATACAAAGGCCCATCGCAAGGTAATTGTTTTGGACCAAAAACTGGCGGAGGACCTTTTCGGAAAAAACGACCCTATGGGCCAGCGGATCACCATCAATAATATCCAGGTTAGTGTCATCGGGATTGCCGGCAACAAGTCCTCCTTTTTGATGGGGGGGCTGAGCACCGCATACCTGCCCTTTGGTGTCTGGCAGAAGGTTACCAACCAGGATATAATCATGGGTCTGCAGGGTCAACCCTACCCCGGTGAAGACATTAAAACCGTGATGAACCAGGCGGTGAAGGTCTTAGAACGCAAACATAACAACAAGGGCCGATACGTCAGCGCCACCATGGAGCAGTCGGTGGACATTGTCAACCAAATCACCGGCGTTATGACCATCATCGTCAGTTCTATCGCCGGCATATCCCTTTTCGTTGGCGGTATTGGTGTGATGAACATTATGCTGGTGTCGGTGACGGAGCGCACCCGGGAGATTGGCATCAGGAAAGCGCTGGGCGCGAGAAGGCAGGACATCATGCTGCAGTTTCTCATTGAGGCTTTAGTGATCTGCACCATTGGCGGTGTTATCGGCATTATCATCGGCATTGGCGGGGCTTTTCTGGTGGCTACCTTCGCCAAATGGCCGCCGCTGGTATCGTGGAGCACGGTTATTATCGCCTTCCTGTTCTCATCGGCAGTTGGCATTTTCTTCGGCCTGTACCCGGCCAGCAAAGCGGCTAAGATGGACCCCATCGAAGCGCTGAGGTATGAATAAAAAAAGTGGCTGGCAAGGATTATTTAAGCTGGTATCAGGGAGGACCCAAAATGAGTAATAAAATCAAGGTTAGCAAGGAAAATCGGCAGGAAATGCTTTCTGAAATCAAGGCTTATTTTTTGAAAGAGCGGGATGAGGAATTGGGAGATTTGGCTGCCGGTTTTATTTTGGATTTTGTCATTGAAAAAATTGCTCCGCACTTTTATAATCAAGGAGTTTGGGATTCACATAGGTACCTGCAGGAAAAAATCGAAGATTTGCTGGGAATACAAAAATAGAGCTGGGAGTTTGCCCAGCTCAAGTGAGGGTATGATTAGTGTATCAAAAAATGAAACTCAAATTGGATTATTAAAAATGTATTCCACAGACTTGGCGATTCTGTTGGAAACCGCCTGATAGCCCAAAGCGTTTGGATGCAAGCCGTCAGGGGAAATAAACCTTTTGAGATTATATTTAAAAAGGTCATAGGTGGGTACATAAATCGTTCTGTCATCACTCTCAAAAAGCTTTTGGGTATTGTAGTTCCAGGTATTCATAAAAGAGGTGTCCTCAGGTGACGAGGCTTCCCCTTCATAGGGGTTATACAAGCCGACGAAAACTATGTATGTGTCGGGATTAATTTTGCGTATTGTCTGCAAGATATCTTTTAAATTATTTAAATAGGCCTGTTCGATAGCCTGATATTCATTTGCATCAACCGGAGTATTGTCTCTGGATCTAACCTCACGCAGGTCGTTGCCGCCGATGGAGATTACCACCATGTCGGCGGCAGCGGTCAGCGCCTGAGGTTTTTCATTTGGCAGCATATCCAGTAAGCCGGCACTTTCCAGGCCGTTCACAGCAATATTATCTGCGGAAACCTTTTTTGTAGTCTGGGGCTTTAAATAATTCACCAGGTAAGTGGAGATGCCCCGCTCCTTTTCATCCCCGGTGCCATAAGCAATGGAATCCCCCATAATCAAGACTTTAAAGGCGTTGGGGTCTTTTTCTACGGTCACCGCTTGCTGCGCTGCCTGCTCCGCCTGCGCCGGTTTTGCGGTTTCCGGCACTTCTGCAGCTATATGGTTGCCGGTCACCTGCAGAGACCTAACAAAGCCTATGGAAAGCGGGATAAAGGCGGCAAAGGCGATAAAAAGCAGTAAATACCAGGTTGATTTATTAAACAAAATGATACCTCCTTAGACCAGAATATCCTGTTTGTTAAAGTAGGCGAAGCTTATGGCCAGGGCAGCGAGAGCCCACACCAGCAGCACGGTGACGGAAAAAGTCATATTCATGCCCATGATGGGCTGAAAATTGCCGGAGAGGTAATCAGTGAGCCGCAGGTTGACCATAAACAGGTAGCGGGTCATTTTCCAGTCGGCCAGGAAAAAGGACATGAAGTTGCCACCGATGAGCGCGGCCATCATTACACCGATAGAGGCCGGAGTGCTTCTGACCAGCACGGAAATCATAAAGGAAATGGTACCCACCACTACGGACACAAAATAGCCCAGGCCGTAGACCATAAACATGTACTGCCAAAGCGGGACGTTGATGACGCCGGCGGTGTTGAGCTTATCACCCATAACCTTAAAGCCTGTCGCCACCGGCGTCATCCAGCCGCCATAGCCGAAGAAAATGCCGGAAACTGCCACGGCTATTACGGCCGCCATGACCAGCACCAAAAGCTGCATAATTAGCATGGCCAGGTACTTGCTAAGTAGTATTTTCCATCTGGGTACATTCCTGGTCAGCAGCAGCTTGATGGTTCCATCGGCTGCTTCGCCTGAGACCATATCTGCCGCCAGCACAATCATTAACAGGGGCAGGAACAGGAAAATCGACTGCTCCATAAAGCGGGTGGTGAACCTGGCCGCCGAACTGTCCAGCGGGTTGATGTTGTTATCCAGGAAATACTTTAACTGCTCGATTCTGACCAACATGGCAGCAGGCGTATGGTCTCCGTCATGGTCAACACGATGGCTGCGGCCGGTGGTGTTTTCCAGCCGGTTTTTCAGGTCCAGAATCTGCTGGTCAATCACTTTTCGCCAGTCGGCAGTCGCCGTAACTCCGATGCGCTGGCTCAGCCGCTCCTTGGTGCGGTTGAGCGAGTTCTTCTCGCCGTAAGCGAAAGACGTAATCAGCACCAGCAGGATAACCAAAATAATCGTCAGTCTTTTTTTATATACCGTCTTATAAATCTCGTTTTCGATTAGTTTAAGCAATCTCATCACCTTCCGTTATGTCTAAGAACAAATCTTCCAAAGTACTTTGCCGGGGGGTGGCATACCTGAGCTTTATGCCTGCCTCGACAAAGGCCCGGTTAATCTCTTCCAGAGAGTTTTCGCCAATGGCGGCAGAAACAGTATTGCCGTTTTCTGCTTTGGCTTCAATCCCCCATTTCTCCTGCAGCAGAGAAACTGCCTGGGCCGGATGGCTGAGCTGCCAATCCACCACCTCGGTAGTGACGATATCTTTCACTGCAACGGTTTTTACGATGCAGCCCTGCTTGATGATGGCCACCCGGTCACACATCAGCTGGACCTCGGTCAGCAGGTGGCTGGAGACGAAGATGGCCATGCCTTCTTCGTGGGCCAGCTTTTTAATCAGGTTGCGAAATTCGGAGATACCAGCCGGGTCAAGGCCGTTGGTGGGTTCATCAAGGATCAAGAGCTGCGGCCGGCACAACAGGGCCTGAGCAATGCCCAGTCGTTGCCGCATGCCTAAAGAGTAGGTGCTGACTTTATCGCCAATGCGGTTTTTTAAGCCCACCAGTTCAATCACCTCATCAATTCTTTGCAGGGTAATGCGTTTATCCATGCGGGCAAAGTGCAGCAGGTTTTCCTTGCCCGACAAAAATTTATACATTTCCGGGCTTTCGATAATGCACCCCACATTTGACATGGCTTTGACAAATTCGCTGGCAATGGCCTGGCCGCAAATTTTGACCTGCCCGGCGGTGGGCTTGATCAGACCGACAATCATTCTGATGGTGGTGGTTTTGCCGGAGCCGTTAGGGCCCAGAAAGCCCAAGATTTCCGCCGAACCTACAGTTAAATTGATGCCTTTGATAATTTCTTTTCCTTTAATGGCTTTTTTTAAGTCAATAAGCTCCAAAACAGGCGGCTGCAATATAATCACTCCCGTTAGTAAAAATAACAATCAAGGAAAACATTACTATAGTAACCTTAAAAAATCCTTAAAAAGTTTTCACTTAAAAAAATTTCCGGTTGACAGAATCCGCTCATAATAATAAAATAAAAAATAAATACCCCTCGGGGGTATAAAAGGGGGATTATAAATGACAATCCGAAGAGCGGTAATTGACCCCGAAAAATGTGATAAATCTTCTGGGTGTCCGGCAAAAAGAGCTTGCCCGGCAAAGGCTATAGAACGGGAAGCCAACTCCGAACCATACTATGTAAATGCCTATTGTCAGGGTTGCAGCCTGTGCATAGCACAGTGTCCTAAAAAAGCTATTGAAATGGTATGATTGATTCACGCGTATTTTTCATCAAAAATAATGCCTATTTCTGTTACCTTACCAGCCGTAAAGTTCAAATGCACATTTAACACGCCGGGTACATTCTTAAACCATTCGGCGCCATAAGCAGTTTCCAAGGAGGGTTTGCCGGCGGGCTTGAGACCGAGGGCGGCAAATATTTTAGCTGTATCGGCCGGGTAAAAATAAGACGTCTTAGGTCTGACCCACATGCGCGCCGCCTTGCCCTCGATAAATACAATTTCTACCAGGCCTTTTTGATATGTGGATTGGGTAGCGGCCACTTGCTGCCCGGTAGCTTTTATAGTCCATTTGCCTTCGGTACCGGCAGGTTTTGGTGGTGCATCCGGTTTACCGAGGATTTTTTCTGTTTCCGGGGCTGTTTTCAGTTTAATGGCGGCGATGTCAATTAGTTTACCTGCGGTATCGCGCGCATTAGTCTGTTTATATACTTTGTTGTATACGGAGTTATAAACATCGTCAGCCACAGCTTGCGCGCCCGGATTAAAAAAGTAAATGGCGGCGAGCCCGCCGATACTTAACAGGGTAAAGCCCAAATAGACAAAAGACTCCCGCCGGGTAGGCGGAATAATTAAGGTAATCAGCCAAACAAGCAGAAATACCGCCGATGAGAGTAATAAAAAAATCAATAAGAACAGCATGTCAGTTCTCCTTCAAAATAACAGTATTAACATAGAAATTAAAATATTTATTGTTTAGATTTGACATTTTACTGGCAAATCCTCCTTTGTTTAATATAAATTAGACTAAATATGACTAAATATGACGTATCCTATGTTTGCCTGATATTTTTGCGAGTTTATGGCAGGAATATTTTTTTGTCCGACGAATATTACTACATTTATATATAATTTTTTGGAGGAGAGGTTGAAAATGAGTTACACAATACCGGTTACACTGACTGATAATCCCAGCCCTAAACCCACGGATGAAAAGAAACTGGGTTTTGGCCAGATTTTTACGGACCACATGTTTCTGCTGGATTACGAAGAAGGTAAAGGCTGGCACAGCCCGCGGGTAGTACCGTACGGACCTTTTACACTGGATCCGGCGACCACCGTTTTTCATTACGGGCAGGCGATATTTGAAGGGATGAAAGCTTATCGGGCTAAGGATGGCGGGGTACAGGTTTTTCGTCCCAAAAGTTATCTGGCGCGCATGAACCGGTCGGCAGCCCGGGTCTGCATCCCTGAAACGGATACCGAACTTGTTTATGCCGGCTTTAAAAAGCTCCTGGAAGTGGAAAAGGATTGGGTGCCTGGCAGCGCCGGGACATCTCTTTATATTAGGCCTTTTGTTATAGCTACGGAAAAATTCCTTGGTGTACGGCCGTCCAAGACATACACTTTGGCCATTATCCTGTCACCGGTGGGCGCATACTATCCGGAAGGATTTGCACCTGTGAAGATTTATGTTACTGATGAGTTTGTGCGTGCCGTGCCAGGCGGACTTGGCGAGGCTAAGACGCCGGCCAATTATGCGGCCAGCCTGCTGGCTGCAGAAGTAGCCAAGAAAAAAGGTTTTACCCAGGTTTTGTGGCTGGATGCCTGTGAGAGGAAATATATTGAAGAAGTAGGCACCATGAACATTGTCTTTAAAATTGGCGGTGAGGTGATTACGCCAGCTCTGGAAGGCAGTATCCTGGGCGGCATGACCAGGGATTCCGTGATTTTTCTGCTGCAGCAGTGGGGTGTTAGGTTGGTGGAACGGCGGATTTCCATTGATGAAGTTTTTGCCGCCCACGCCAACGGAACCCTTGAAGAGATTTTTGGTACCGGTACGGCGGCCGTTATTTCCCCGGTCAGTGAATTAAACTGGCAGGGTAAAACTATTAAAGTTAATGACGGTAAGGTGGGTACCCTGTCCCAGAAACTTTTTGATGAGATTACGGGTATCCAGTATGGAGAAAAAGAAGACAAATATAATTGGATAGATAAAATTGTCTAATATGAAACGTGTCACAATTGCCGGTGGAATTGAATAATTTGTATCATAGGCGGGTGGTTATAGAGCAGAAATGTGTTAAGTTGTTTGTGAAAAATATATTAAAAATGTGTTAATTATCCGCAGGGATAATTGAAAAAATGTCCAATATAATATAGTATAAAAAACTTAATAAGGGAGTGGTTTTTTTGGCCGAGTACAAGGTAGTCGAGGTTGCTCACTTGGATGCCGGCGATGAGGCGTCCCCGGATGCGGATTATAACATTCGGAAGTTCGAGACCACGTTGCTACAGTTCTGCTCGGGAGGGTGGGATATTGTGTCCGCCAAACTCCTGAGTTCGGACAACGGCACCGTTCATCGGGCGCTGGTTGTGCTATCGCGCTAACCGGTTCGCTAAACCTCAGTGTTTTTCTACCTTAAGGCCACTCACAGAACGGATGTAACACTCCTGATAACACTATTGCCAATATACGGCAACTTTCCTCTACTGTAGTAAAATAAATACTACGGCTTAACGGGGAATCTCCGCATGCACAGGAGAACCAAGGTTTCTTACCAGGGAAGCCTTGGCTTTTTTTTGCTGAAAGTGTTTTTTGTTAAAGCTTTTTCATAAAAAATGTCGGAATTTGCGTTTTAAAATTCAGAAAATTTAGAAGGATTACGAAGGATTGTGTAGAATTTCACAAGTATCATCTTGGGGGGAGGGATGGTTATGTTTTGGCTTGTCCCACGGGCCAGAATACCGCCACAGTACTGATACTTATGTGATAACATTAGTATCGAGAGGTGGTAAGAATGGAGCTTCCGGAGTCCTCTAATCAAAGGAGTGACGAGGAACTCGTCTTATTAGCAAAGGCCGGCGATGAAAGAGCCTTTAAGGCACTGCTTCTCAGAAATTGCAAAATAATCAAAAGTATTTCCAGCAAATATTATATTCAGGGTGCAGAACCTTGTGACCGGGTACAGATTTGTGAAGTTGCACTGTGGCAGGCGATTAAACAATACAATTCTAATAAAGGCTCTTTTGGTCCTTTTGCCAGACTCATCATCACCAGAAAACTACAGTCTGCTGTAACTCATTCCAACCGGCACAAAAACGAGCTTTTTCATGGTACATCGTCGCTGGATGCCTGTGTGTATGACGAAAGCAATGATTCTCTTTATAATTTTATTGTGGAAGAACGGTCTGATCCTGCCGTTTCAGTTATTGACAGTGAATTTAAACAGGATTTTATTGAATTTATCAGGTCTCATTTATCTCCAACTGAGTATAAAATTACAATCCAAATGCTGAACCATCTCAATGCCAAAAAGATTGACGCCGATTCCCGGCATGAGCGGGTATCAATTTACCGGGATATTTCCAGGGAACTGGATATTTCGCCCAAATGCATCGATAACGCCTGGCAGCGGGTGAAAAAGAAACTCAAGATTTGGTATGAAAAAAATACCGGCATAAAGGTATAAGTGATAATAATCCTAATTGCTGAGGGAGCCGTTGCAAAACAAATGTTTTGGGGCGGCTCTTTTGCTTTGGCTGACTAGCTCCACCCCAAAAGCCTGGATAGGCCGGGTCTGAAAAGCCGTAGGCACCGGAATTTTCCCCGGGTTAAAGAGCGGTAAGGATTTTTCTTACCTGCCCCGTACAGTGTTGCCAAAACTCCGGCAGTGTTTGGGCAATGAGACCTATGCCGTTTTCTATAATGGCCGCGGCCCCGGCAATATCAATAGAAATGCCATGTTTTTGCTCCATCTGGCGGTTATATTTTTCCGCCAGGGCGTAAGAAGTAACAGTATCCATCAAAACGTAGTTGCCGTAAGCGGGGAAGCTGGCAGCCAGTTCGGCCGCCGGGACCTGATAAAAACCTGCCAAAGCTGCACTGATACGGTTAATCAGTCCTTCGTCAGCAAGCGTATCACGCAGCAGGTGGTATGTTTCACTGTGTTTCTTGTATATATGCAACTCTGCCGACATTTCAATGAAATTATGGGCTTTCCACCAGCCCATTTCTGCCGGCAGGCGGCAGCAGGAAATGACCTGGGAAATAAGCGGCCGGGCAGCTTCAAAGGCATATCCCCGCTCGTAGTGCAGGTATTTTTCGTCACAGTAATAATCCAGTCCCGCCGGCACGACACCGTGAGTAATGGCCCCCAGGGCAAAATTACGGTGGCAGCCAAGACCGGTCAGGTAGGCAAAGAGTTCGCCGGCCCGGCGGTGAGTATCGGCATGGTTTAGCGGTCCTTCAATGACCGTATCGGCGAAAACGGCCCCGAGCACGATTTCGTGATTCAGGGTACCCAGGACATCCCGGGCAAAGCAAATGTGCGTGAAGGGGAACATATATGAGACCTCCTGTGGTGATATCTTTATCTGTTAATTATGGTTTCCCGATTTAATATCGTTTCGCCAAAATTGTTGTTTTCCCCTGCCGTATCAACACGTTTTTTCCAAGCTGTGATGCCAGGTTTTGACAAGTTTTTCGGCTTGCTTCTGATATAATCTAGGCAGCGGAACAAAGGAGTTGGTCGGAGTGTTTAATCTTGGCATGTTATGGATTAGGGTAAAAGGCTATCTGTGCGGTGAGCGGCCTGTCGACAGGCACGCGGCCAGGTGGCGCGCCCACAAGTTGGCGGCGCAAAAGGAGCGGGAACATCTGGTGGAAGGTTTGATGCGCATCAGCGCCACCAAAAAAACTGCCCGCGAAATGCGCGTGCTGGTAGCCCCGCGGATGGTGAAGGCTAAGGATTTGCTAAAGGAAAAGGAAATATGACGATATTCACATGATAGTTTTTCTTGACTTTTTCTCCCGGCAGGCGCATTATATAATTACAGACATACCCCCTTGGGGTAAGTGAGAAGTATTGGGGAGGGTTTAATAATGTGCATGCAAAAGACGCCCTGGCAGTCAGTGGCAGAGTTTCACGGCCATGTATGTCCAGGCCTGGCTATCGGTTATCGGGCAGCGGAAGCGGCAGTACGGGCAATGGGACCGGGCCGGGATCAGGATGAGGAAATGGTGGCGGTGGTGGAAAACGACAGTTGTGCCGTTGATGCCATCCAGTACCTGACCGGTTGTACGGTGGGCAAAGGCAACTTGATTTTTCGCAATTATGGGAAACAGGTTTACACTATTGGCCGGCGCAGTGACGGCAAGGCGGTGCGGGTAGCTTTGAAATACGGTGCCATGCCGTCCGAAGGTGCAAAAGAGGAGCGGGTGAGCAGCATCATGCATGCTCCGCTGGAGGACCTCTTTGATGTACGGGAAGTGCAACTGGAGTTGCCGGAGAAAGCTATCATTTTTAAGACTGTACAGTGTGCCCGGTGCGGGGAAGGCGTGATGGAACCGAAGGCCCGGTTAAGGGATGAAAAGCCGGTTTGCCCGGCGTGTTTTGAGGAGTATGGCCGGGGCTGGTAATAATATTTATTTTTATGGCGCTGTTATGGAAACGGCGCTTTTTTTTGTGCCGGAAATTATGTGAAAACCTCAGATTATGTTTAAAACTGTTGAAAAAATGAATCTGTTAAGCAGGGAATTATTGTTAAATGTAGAAATAGTGAGAATTACGACACTATGTAGCAGTTTTGAGCCGGAAAAGCTGTATGTTTTTTTATTATATATTTGGGAGGCGGTGGTTGGCGACAGGTTTTACGTTTCGGTAGTGTAGTAGATTATTACTTGACGGAGGGATTTGATGAAGCGGGTTAATAGAATTATCTCATATATTTTGTTATTTACCTTAATGTTTTCTTTTTCACCTCAGGCTTTTGGTGAGGTTTCTAATGAACCAAAACTTAAAGCTACTAAGCCTATAATAAAACTGGACGGTTATGTTTTTGATGCCAAGGAGGTACCCCCGGCAGTGCCAAATGGGTTTAAAGCCAACAACCTGCCGGTTGACCAGGAAGGTTTATATATCGTACAGTTTACCGGTCCTATTATGCCGGAATGGCGGCAAAAGTTAATTGATCTTGGTGTTGAAATTAAAGGATATGTACCTGATTATGCTTTTTTGGTAAAAATGACAGGAAATATTAAGAATCAGGTGCAGGCATTATCTGAGGTAAATGCTATTATCATTTATCAGCCGGCATATAAACTCGACAGACTTTTGAAAAAACCGGAAGTAAAGGCTAAATTAAACACTGCCGAGCTATTAACACTAAAAGTGTTAGCTTTTGAAGCCCAAGACCTGGACGGAGTGAAAAATACTGTTGCGTCTTTAGGTGGAAAATTGTTAAATTCGCTTAATGACACCACCGTCTTAGTAAAACTACCGGCTAATAAGATTGCAGCTTTAGCCCAAACCACAAAAGTAACTTATATAGAGAAATATGTGCCCTATAAATTAAATAACGACCGGGCGGCTAAAATAATGGCCGTGGATTCCGTTTATCAGCCGTCTTCCTTTGGTCTTACTGGAAACGGTGAAACCATAGCTGTTGTTGATACCGGCCTTGATAACGGAAACTTGGCCACAGTTCATGAGGATTTTCGGGGGAAGATTGTGCCTGGCGGTGTTTTTGCCTACGGGCGGCCAGGAAACTGGAGTGACCCGCATGGCCATGGTACCCATGTGGCCGGCTCAGCTATGGGCACCGGAGCGGCCTCGGGAGGAGATTTTAAAGGGACGGCACCCAATGCCAAGTTGATTTTTCAATCCGTAATGGATAGCGGTAATGGTTTAAACGGCTTAAATTATGGTTTGGCCAATATTTTTAAGGATGCGCGGGTTCTTGGAGCCAGAATAAGTACTAACAGTTGGGGAGCTGGACCTCCATGGGTTTGGGGAGATTATACCTCTGATTCTGCTGCAGTAGATAACTTTATTTGGAACAATAAAGATATGAATATTCTTTTTGCGGCAGGCAATGAAGGGCTGGAATATTACGTAGCCCAGTCTGCCTATTCGCATCAGATTAATTCCCCCGGTACTGCCAAAAATGTAATTACCGTTGGCGCTGTAGAGAATCTTCGCTTTGATCAAATGCCTTACACTAATGCCAATGATTCCGGCCAAAGAGCATCTTTCAGCAGTATGGGACCGACCGCTGACAGTCGAATTAAACCTGATGTAGTGGCCCCGGGCACCTGGATTCTTTCGGCGAGGTCCGGTTTGGCAGAAGATACAGCTTTTTGGGATAATTACAATTCAAAATACGCCTACATGGGCGGAACCAGCATGGCTACCCCGCTGACGGCCGGTCTAACAGCCTCTCTGCGGGAGTATTACAGAACCCGGGAAGGAGTCAGTAATCCAAGTGCGGCTTTGCTGAAAGCAACTCTAACCGGTACTGCTACCGACCTTGGATTGCCAATGGAACAACAGGGTTTTGGTAGGGTAAATCTGGAAGATGCGGTCAGCGGCTTATTCAATAACAGCATACAGTTTGTAGAGAATAACGTGGGACTTACCACCGGTCAAAATGCCAACTATACTTTTACGACCCCGGCTGACCTGCCGCCGGGACAGGCAATTACCATCACACTGGTATGGACAGACCCGCCTCCTGCAGGGCCTGGTCCTGTCGCTCTAGTCAATGACCTTGACTTAAGTGCGGTTGAAGGTGGAACCACTTTTTACGGCAATGGTGTTGTGGGCGGAGATCCATTAAATAACGTTGAACAAATTTATATTCCCAATGCGTTGCCTAACAAGACTTATAATATAACAATATATGGCTATCAGGCATTTCAGGCACAACCTTTTGCCCTGGTTTACGGTATTTTGCCCTTGCATGATGGGCCAACTATTACTATCGATGACCTTTATAACGGTTTTTCTACCAACCAGCCTTCTATCACAGTATCAGGCAAGGTGGATGCTTCCACTACCTCACTTACTGTTAATGGCACCCCGGTAACTGTTACTAATACGGCATTTTCCACTTCAGTCAATTTATTAGTGGGAACAAATACTATTACTCTACAAAGCAGGGATGCAGTTGGTAAGCTAAACACTGTTACCAGGACCGTAACCAGATTATTACCTACGGCAGCGGCAAGTCCAGGCGGCGGGGTTTTTAGCGCTCCAACATTGGTTACACTGCAATCTAATTTTGGCGGCAGCACTATATATTATACCACCGATGGCACTGATCCGACAATTCTCTCGCCCGTTTATGCCGGACCGATTGCCATTAACAGCAATACCACCTTGAAATTTATGGCCAGGGATACATATGGGAATAACGGTCCCGTGCAAACGGAAAAGTATTATTTTACTGCTCAGAATGTGTTTAGAATAACCGGCGAGGTAAATCTTGCCGGTCTTACGGCTGACGGCTTAACTGTCAAGGCAGTGCGGACATCCGACAAGGCGGTAATAGCGCAAACGGTCTTTGGTGCCACCTATGATACCGGCGTTGGTGAAGTGGCCGTATTTACGCTGCCAAACGGCAATTTGCGGGTTTCGCTGGACCTGCCTCGGGATGCTTATCAAATTGTGCTAATAAAAGGTACCAATGCTGCTAAAGCTGAAACTAATGACACGCTGCCCGGTACGCCTTTGGAAAACGGCAGACACTTAAAACCCTTTGCTCTTTTAACAATGGCACCTAATGCTTTGGAGTCAATCACTATTGCGCCGGCAAGCTTAACAATGATTAGCGGCACCTCTCAGTTGCTAACAGCTACAGGAAACTACACCGACCTATCCACTCAAAATATTACCGGCAGTGTTACCTGGAGCAGTGACAATTCTTTTATAGCCAGTGTAAACGGTTCTGCTCTTGTGACCGCCAAGGCGGCGGGCAGCACAGTAATCAGGGCTGTCGCGGGGACTGTTTCCGCCAATGTGAGTGTAAATGTTACTACCGCTACCCTGCAATCAATTACAATTTCTCCATTAAACCCTAGCAAGGCTAAGGGGCAGACGCAACAGTTCACCGCTACCGGGTCCTATGATAATGGCCAGAACTACAATATTACTAACAGTGTCAATTGGACAAGTTCCAATCCTGCCGTGACCATCGGGGGTACAACGGGATTAGCTACCGCTGTTTCAGAGGGTACTTCTACAATCACTGCAAGCCTTGGTCTTGTTAATTCAAATACAACAATGACGGTGACTGCCCCGGTACTGGAATCGGTTTCCGTTACACCTTCTAATTTGACATTAGCCAAAGGGTTAACTCAGCAATATAATGCTACCGGTACATACAGTGACGGCACACTATTAAATCTGAACAGTGCTGCGGCGTGGTCCAGTCTGAATGCTATCGTTGCTTCTGTAAATGCCACCGGTTTGGTAACTGCCGCAAATACAGGTACGACTACTATTCAGGCTGTATATAACACTAAAACCGCACAGACGGCAGTAACAGTCACACCGCCACAATTAACAGCACTTGCCATTACTCCTACGGGCAGTACGGTAGAGCGCGGCAATACGCTGCAATTGACGGCTACGGGAACATATACTGATTCCACTACCCAAAATCTCAGCAATACGGTGGCTTGGTCAAGTTCTAACCCGGCTGTGGCTACTGTTAATGCTAACGGTCTGGTAACAACCTTAACGGCGGGCAGCACTACAATTACCGCCGGCAAAGACGCTGTTTCCAATAGTACTGGCATTACCGTACAGGATACGATAGCGCCGGCAGTGGTATCAAAAACGCCTGAACATAATACCGTAAATGTTCCCGCGGGTACCAATATCCAGGTTAATTTTTCTGAATCTATGGATGCTTCGACTTTAAATACCAGTACTATTACTGTCAATAGCACCGTCTACGGTTTAACCCCGGTTACCATTTCGTATAATATTGCCACCAGAACAGCTACCATAACACCCAACGCTGCTCTGAAATACCTAACGGAATATACAGTCACTTTGAGCACCGGGGTTAAAGATCCCGCCGCTAATGCGTTGAATGCAACAACCTGGAAGTTTACCACCGAAGCAGATAAATACCCGCCGCTGATAGCCGGCAGGAACCCGGCTGAAAATGCCACGGGTGTTGCTGTGGGAAGCAATATTGAATTTACCTTCAATGAAGATGTTGTTGCCAACACAGTTTATGGTGCAGCTTATGCCAATAATGTTTTGTTGAAAAAAGGAACGGAAAATATAGCTATAACAAAGACCTTTGACAGTGTTAACAGAAAAGTCTTCATTGACCCGGTTAATAATCTGGCGGAAGGCACTACTTACACTGTCACGGTTACGGGAGTAAAAGATCTACTCGGCAATACAATGGTTACTACCTCCTGGAACTTCACTACTTACCAGCCCCCGGCCCCTGGCGGCGGCGGTGGCGGCGGCGGTGTACCCCCGATTCCTGCCACACCAACCACCGATATTGAACAGACCGTGCTTGCTGCGGGTGGGGAAGTAGTTTCCAGAGACGGTACAGTTAAGATAATTATTCCCCAGGATGCCTTAAGACCAGGCCAAACCATTAATCTGACGGCCAAAAGGGTTGATGCCGGCAACGTAAGAACTTCGCCGCCGGCAGGGCTGAGACTGGCCGGGGATATTTATGAGTTTGGGCCGGCCGGCCAGCAATTCAGCAAACCAATTAGAATTACCCTTAAATACAGGCTCGAAATTGTAACCAACGGTGAACCCGTGGTGTATTATCTGAATCCGGCCAAAAACGAGTGGGAGCCCATTGCCAACACCACAGTTAACAAAAATGCCAATACTATTACCTTTGAAACCACACATTTCAGTAAATACACAGTTATGGCCAAAGCGCCCGAAAAGGCGCCGGAAACAGTTAAAACCTTTGCCGATATTGCCGGTCACTGGGCCAAGGCCGATATTGAGCTAATTGCCGCAAAAGGCATTGTTTCCGGTAAAGCGGCCAATCTGTTTGACCCCAACGGCAAAGTTACCCGGGCCGAGTTTGCCGCAATTGTTGCAAAAGCGTTGAATTTAGCGCCACAGGCCGCTAAAGCTGGCTTTAATGATGTTAATACTGGTGACTGGTATGCCGGTGCCGTTGGTGCCGCTGTTGAGGCCGGCATTATTAAGGGTTATGCCGACGGCTCATTTAAGCCTAATGCCCATGTGACCCGGCAAGAGGTTGCGGCCATGGTGGTACAGGCGATGAAAGCAGCCAAAGTGGATACTGCCATTACGGAAGCAGAAATCAACCAATATCTGGCCCAGTTTAAGGATGGCGACAAAATCAGTGCCTGGGCCAAAGCTGTGGTTGCCGTTGCGGCCAAAAATAACATTATCAAAGGCAACGCCAAAGGTGAATTTGCTCCGGCCAATAACAGCACCAGGGCAGAAGCAGTTGTAATGATTAAGCAATTGCTGACCAGGGCCAAGTTAATCTAAGCAGCGTCAAAAAAAGCCGCGTAACGTGTGTTGCGCGGCTTTTTGCTGACTTTAATACTGTTTTTTCAAAAAATCTGTCATGGCCAGCATAACTTTTTCATCAACCGTGGTTGGCTTATCTTTGAGGAGTATTACGGCACCGGAAACGGATCCGTCATGGAGGACCGGCGCACAGATAAAATCAGACGTACTTTCCCAGTCGCTCAGCAATTCTTCCCCTTTACGGCCGAAGTATGATTCCCCGTTGGAAATTTTATCCACAGTGGTGCCGGACATGGACTTTTTGAGCAGCGCCTTGTTGCCGGGGGCGGTAATCACCGTATTTTCCCGGACTACTAAGATTCCTGCCCCTAAGGTGTCGGTCAGGGCTTTGGCAATATTGTCGGCCTGGTTAGCCAGTGGGTCCGGGATGGGGTCATATTTGCGGAACACTATGGAGTTTTTGTCAATAAAGATTTCCAGGGGGTCGCCTTCGCGGATTTTCAGGTTCCGCCTGATCTCCTTGGGGATTACCATTCTGCCGAGGTCATCCATCCTTCTTACAATGCCTATGTCGCTCATATGTTAAATACCTCCTCTTGGCATTAGCATGTATAAAAAATGAGTGGTATATGTATCAATCTTTGTTCTGGACAAAATTGACAGCTGGCTACAGTCCCGGCCGCAGCGGTAAGCGGCTTGGGCGGAAGCAAAAACACCCCGGCAGATACAAGCTGCGGGGTGTTTTCAAAGTTTTTGCCAGCGGCACCAGGTTTTTTCCAGCAGGTCTACCAGGACATAAGCGGCAAACCCCAGCAGGGCCATACCCATGATGGCGGCAAACATTTCGCCCTGTTCCTGCCGGCCCCAGGCGGACATGATGAGATAACCCAGGCCTTCTTCCGAAGCAAAGCTTTCGGCCAGAAATAATACGGCAATGGCGGTACCGATGCTTATCCTGAGCGAGGTCAGGATTTCGGGCAGGCTGCCGGGCCAGATGACGTGGCGGTAAATCTGCCACCGGTTGGCACCCAGGGATTGCATGGAATAAATGCTTTGCCGGGGCACTCCTTTGGCGGCATCTCTTGCCGCGACCAGAATTTGAAAGAAAAGGATGAGGGTAATCAAAAATATTTTTGGCGCATCACCAAGTCCCAGAAAAACAATGATTAAAGGCAGGAAAACACTTTTTGGGATAGGGTATAACAGATATATCAGGGGGGCCATCAGCCGGTCGGCTTTTTCCGTCCGGCCAAGCAGCAGCCCCAGCGGAACTGCGGTCGCCATTGAGATTGCCAGGCTGACAAATACCCGCCGGGAACTGGCCAGGAAGTGCTGCCATAATGATTGTTCCCAAAGGGTCAGGAATTTTTGCACAGCCAGCCAGGGTGTAGGCAGCACCGGCTTGTTTACGGCTGCTGCGGCCAGGTGCCAGAGCAAACCAAGAAAAACCAGGGCCAGACTATATTCCAGTAAGCGCCTGAAAAATCCTTTCAGCATACCGCCACCTCTTCCAGTAAATGACGGACTTCCATGCATTTGCGGTAAAAATCCGGCAGCTCACGGTAGGACTTATCACCGGCCTGGGGGTTATCTATAATGGCCAATATTTTGGCCGGCCGGGAGGAAAAAACAGCTATTTTCCGGCCCAGAAACACTGCTTCTTCAATGCTGTGGGTTACCGTAACCAGGGTTAGGCGGTCTTGTTTGCGAATATCAACAATGGTTTCCTGGAGGCTTTCCCTGGTGAGGGCATCAAGAGAGGAAAAGGGTTCATCCATTAACAGCAGGTCGGGGTTTAAGGCCAACGCCCTGGCCACGCCCACCCGCTGTCTTTGGCCGCCGCTAAGCTGAGCCGGATAATGGTGCCTGTGTTCAAGCAGGCCTAAGCTTTCCAGCACCGGAGTGATTACTGCTGCCCGCTCCCGGGCGGCCATTCCTCTGATTTTTAGCCCCAGGGCGGCATTTTCCCAAACTGTTTTCCATGGAAACAACCCATAATCCTGGAGTATTAATGCTGTTTGGGGGCGGGGTGCTTTGAGGGCTGCGCCGGCAACCAAAACTTCGCCCGCAGTAGGCTGTCGCAAACCTGCCAGCAAAAACAGCAGGGAGCTTTTGCCGCAGCCGGACGGCCCGATAAAAGCCCAGCTTTCACCGGGTTCGATGTGCAGGTTAACACCGGCCAAAGCCTGGGTAGTAGTATTTTCCTGATAATAAGTCAATGAAACCTCTTTTACTTCAATCATTACCTGTCACCTTTCGTCCGGTGCGGCCGGGGCAATTATTTAACAATCAGGCCGGTATCAACAATCTCATCATAGGCATAGGGTTTTTCCAACAGCTTTTTGTTTACCATCCAGTCAATTACCTTCGCCACATCTTCGCTGCCAGGGACCTGGAGAGGTGAGAAAGTGGGGGAGCGGTAAGTATCTTTAATGGGTGCCGGGACTCTGGCTTTTTCTATAAACAGGGACCGGTACTTGTCGGGGTTGGCGGTCAGTTCCTGACTGGCTTGGCCGTAAATTTTCACTACTTTGGCAACCGCAGTTTTGTTTTCGTCAATAGCCTGCTTGCGGAACAACAAAACAGTTTGGGAAAGATTGATTTTAGTGTCATCGGTAATT
>CAZWUW010000044.1:0-23731 GCA_964636895.1 uncultured Eubacteriales bacterium | reverse complement strand
TGAACCTATAATGGATAAAATAAAAGAAGAAGTCCAGAATATAGCTACAAGTGAGGAAGACGTACTTTCATATGCTTTGTTTCCGCAGGTTGCGCTTAAATTTTTTGAGTGGCGCCGCAATAAAGACAGCGCAGGTTTTGATGATGCCGTAGCACCTGCTGTCGGTGCAGAGAACAAGGTTGTGCCGGCACCGTCTGCCGGTATTTCCCCGGTAATAAACGTTTCAAAGGAGGCTACCAAAATGAATCTTACTGAAATCAAAGAATTGATTAAAATGCTGGATGAAACTGAAATTACTGAACTGCAACTGGAGAGTGCGGGGGTAAAGGTTTCCATCAGAAAAGGTGCCCTTGCCGGTGCGGCTGCCCAGCCGGTCGGTGATCAGAAACCTGCAGCAGCGCCGGCAGCGGCGGATAATGCCAAAGCGGAACAACCGGCAGCCGATGTATCAAGAGATCATCTTATCCCTATCGTAGCGCCGATGGTCGGTACTTTTTACCGGACGCCGTCACCGGAAGCCGCGTCTTTTGTTGAGGTAGGCCAGATGGTTACGCAGGGGCAAACTGTTTGCATTATCGAAGCCATGAAACTGATGAACGAGATAGAAGCAGAAATTGCCGGCCGGATTGTTGAGATCCTGGTAGAGAACGGTCAGCCTGTAGAGTACGGCCAAACCCTCTTCCTGCTGGAGAAGGTTTAAACGGAGGTGACATATGTTTAAAAAAATATTGATTGCCAACAGAGGGGAAATTGCTTTAAGAATTATCCGGTCCTGCAAAGAGATGGATATTCAGACGGTGGCCATCTATTCCGAGGCCGACCGCGAGTCTTTACACGTTAAATTTGCCGACGAGGCATACTGTATTGGACCGGTGGCTTCCCTGCGCAGTTACCTCAACAAAGCCAATATTATCAGTGCCGCTGAAGTTACCGGGGCTGATGCCATTCACCCCGGATTCGGTTTTCTGTCGGAAAATGCTGAGTTTGCCGAAATCTGTGAAAGCTGTGGCATCAAATTTATCGGTCCAAGTACATATGCCTTAGAGAGTATGGGGGCCAAGGCGGTGGCCCGGGAAACCATGATCAAGGCCGGGGTGCCGGTGGTGCCGGGAACCAAAAGTGTAATCCGGGATGCCGAGGAGGCCATAAAAATTGCCAAGGAAATAGGTTATCCGGTAATTATTAAGGCATCGGCCGGCGGTGGCGGCAAAGGTATGCGCATAGCCCAGAGCAAATCGGAAATGGTCAAGGCCATTCAGACTGCGCAGGCTGAAGCGGAAGCCGCCTTCGGCAACGCCGCAGTGTATGTCGAAAAATATGTGGAAGAACCGCGGCATATAGAGTTTCAAATTATAGCCGATGAATACGGCAATACCGTTTATCTTGGTGAGCGGGACTGCTCCATCCAGCGACGGCACCAGAAACTGCTGGAAGAATCCCCGTCCCCGGCACTGACGCCGGAGCTGCGGGCCAGGATGGGCGCAGAGGCGATCAAGGCGGCCAAAGCAGTGAATTATGCCAACGCCGGTACGGTTGAATTTCTGTTGGATAAGCATAACAATTTTTATTTTATAGAAATGAATACCCGGATTCAGGTAGAGCATCCCGTTACTGAACTGGTAACCGGCATCGACCTGATTAAGGAACAGATCAGGATAGCCGCCGGTGAGGAACTGGGCTACACCCAGGAGGACATTGTCCTGAGAGGACATGCTATTGAATGCCGGATTAACGCTGAGGACCCGAACCGAAAATTCATGCCCTCACCCGGGACGATTACCGAATACTACGCTCCCGGTGGTATTGGGGTGCGGGTGGACAGCCATGTTTATCAGGGATATACTATTTCGCCTTATTATGATTCTATGATTGGCAAACTGATCGTTTGGGGCCAGGACCGTGATGAAGCCATTCGGCGGATGCGCCGGGCCTTACAGGAATATACGATTGAAGGGATTAAGACAACGATTCCGTTCCACCTACGGATCCTGGATAATGCTTTCTTCCAGCGGGGAGATTTTTATACTAACTTTATTCAACGCCGTCTGCAGGAAGACTAAGAAACTTTGCGTTAGCTTGGCTGTTCTGGTATAATATGCATATGGACTAATTTACCGGGAGGTGGGGTCTAATGGACAAAAAAGATTTAGTTGAGCGGCAGGAAACCGAACTGGGCACCATCCGTATTGCTGATGAAGTAGTGGCCATCATTGCCGGTCTGGCTGCTACCGAAATCAAAGGCGTGGCCGGTATGAGCGGCGGGCTGGCCGGTGGCATCGCCGAAATGCTGGGTCGGAAAAATCTCGCCCGGGGCGTAAAGGTGGAAGTCGGCGAGAAAGAAGCTGCTGTTGACATGTTTGTAATTGTGGAATACGGGGAACGTATTCCGGATGTGGCGACACATATTCAGGAGAATGTTAAACGCGCTATTGAAAGCATGACCGGGCTGAGTGTAGTCGAGGTCAACATTAACGTGCAGGGCGTGATTTTTCCTACGCCAGAGCCGAAGGAAGAAGAACATAGGGTACGTTAGCCAATAACCCCCTGAATTTTCAGGGGGTTTATGCCGGTATACACGTTTTCCCGGAAAGGAGGGGCAGGCATGGGCTGGTTTAACAGAGTACTATTAGCTGTATTTTCCTTATGTATTATGGCTTTGTCTTTATTTATCGCCCTGATGGCGGCGGTGGCGAGGACTGGTCCGCTGGACTGGTTAGCCATTGCATTGGTGCATCCCAATATGCGGATTACCGTCGGGCTGGTTGCTCTGCTATTCCTTTTGGTGAGTCTAAAGTTTTTTGTTAATAGCATCACCGGCCGGCGTGAACCTTATCAGGCCGTTATTCACGATAATGCGCTGGGTCAGGTGCGGGTCACTGTCCCGGCCCTGGAAAATCTGGTGCACAAGGTAGCTTCTCAGGTCCGTGGTGTACGGGAAGTCAGGCCCCGGGTGACTTGCCTGCCTGACGGTGTAGTAATCTTTGTCCGGGCGGCGGTTACGCCGGATACCAATATTCCGCGAATATCCGAGGAAATCCAGAACAGGGTAAAAGAGTATGTGGCGGAAGTAGCAGGTGTCAATGTAGCCAATGTCAGAATTTTGGTGGATAATATCTCCAGTGATATAACACAGCGGGTGAATAAACTGAATTGACGGAAAAGAGGTGGCACCTGTGCCGGATGAAACATGGCAACGGTTTCTTGCAAACAACCTGGGTAAGCTCTTGGGAGTTACTTTGGGTTTACTGCTGGGTTGGTTGATCATCGAGTATGGCTTTTTCAGGACTCTTTTTGTCATTGTTTTGATTGCGTTGGGCTACTTTTTCGGTAAAAAAGCCGATGACGGCGAAGACTTGCGCGGTTTGCTCAGAAGGATTTTCGGGGGTTAGTGAATACCTCTTTGTATTAATTAAGCATGGCAGGGAAAACTAATAATAAAATTTACATATGGCGAATTATCAGCAGGAGGGTTTCCATGGGCAGAAGATTGGCCAGGGCAACGGCGTTACAGACGTTGTATCAGATTGACCTGGTAAAAACAGCACCGGATGAGGCGCTGGAATTCATAATTACAGAGTTTGATGTTAACCCAGCTCAGGTGCCATTTGTCCGGGAACTCGTTTTTGGTACTTTGGAAAACATATCATATGTTGACGATGTGATTAAAAGGGTGGCTATTGACTGGAATATTGAACGGATGGCAGTAGTGGATCGCAACATTCTCCGGCTGGCTATGTACGAACTGTTCTTTCGGGCAGACATCCCGGTCAGTGTTTCGTTGAATGAGGCCATCGAACTGGGAAAAAACTTCAGTACTGCCGAGTCGGGTAAATTTATCAACGGCATTTTGGGCAAAGTAGCGCATCAAGCCGATTTGTTTCGCGTGGAGAAGGTGAATAGTTGATGGGCTTAATTCTTGGTATTGACACCAGTTGTTATACAACGTCCGTAGCGCTGGTGGATATGACAGGAAATCTTGTGGCTGAAGCCAGGCAACTGCTGAGTGTCCCACCAGGGGAACGCGGCTTGCAGCAAAGCGCGGCAGTTTTTCAGCATATCAGGAACCTGCCCGGACTAATTGAACATATAGCCCTAAGAGACCGGCGTGATTCCGTCATCTTGGTTGCGGCCAGTACCAGGCCGAGACCGGTAGATGGATCTTACATGCCGGTTTTTATGGTTGGTGAGGGATTTGCCCGGTCACTGGCGGAAATAGCCGGGGTACCTTTGGTAACCACGTCACACCAGGAAGGTCACCTGATGGCCGGCCTGCGGTCAGCCGGCGGGCCGGAGAAAGCCCGATTTCTGGCGGTGCACCTGTCCGGCGGTACTTCCGAATTATTGCTGGTGCAGTATAACAAAGACTTGCCGTTGGAAAATAGCGGGGATTTACCGCTATATAGCATCGAAAAGCTGGGGGGCACCATTGATTTACATGCCGGTCAGTTTATTGACCGCATCGGGGTGGCGTTGGGTCTCCCTTTCCCATGCGGCCCGGCGTTGCAAAGCCTGGCCGCCGGTGCCCGGGGCGAACTAAGGATACCATCAGCTGTGCGAGGCAACGAATTTAGTTTTTCCGGACCGGAAAGTCAAGTCCGCCGGCTTATCACCCAAGGTGCTGAGCCGGCGGAGATTGCCCGGGCAGTGGAACATTGTATTGCCGCAACGATGGAGAAAATGCTGCGCCGGGGCATAGAGCAGACAAGTATCAGGGATATCTTACTGGTGGGCGGGGTAGCGGCCAATCAATATTTGAGGTGCCGGTTGCAAGAGCGGCTGGGCCACCGGGCCGTCGGCGCCCGGCTGTATTTTGCCGAACCCGGCTTAAGCACAGACAACGCCGTCGGTACAGCATATATCGGATTAACAAAAATGGGCTAACGCCCATTTATTTTTTTCTAAAAATAAGAAGGAATTCCATGTTAATATGTCGAAAAATGTCTACTAATGTATAGTACTTTTGTGCATGTAATAAAGGGGGTGTAAGACAGAACCATTATAACAAATCAAGAAATGGGAGGGAAATCTTATATGTGCGGCTACATAGCCAGATTCAGAAACCGGTTCCTGTTATTGTTCCTGCTTATTGTTTCCGGATTCGTTCTTGTTACCGCTGTTCCCGGCTCCGCATCGGCTGATACGCTAGGTCCCCGTTATGAAGGCATATTTCCGGCCAACGGGGCGGTCATACCCTCGGCCATGGTTACCCTTTCCCTTACTGCAGTGGATCCTGATATGGTTGATATGACCTCTGTCGTGATGACCCTGGACAATGTACCTGTAAAACCCATTCTTCAATATGGCTGGTCTCAAGCATATATTGAGGATTTTACCAAGATGGACATTTACTATCCGGCCAATCTGAGTGAAGGGTTACATAATGCTTCCGTAACTGTGAAAGATAGTTTATATAACGCCGCCACCGTAAACTGGAGTTTTACGGTGGGGGAAGCGCCCAAAATCAGCATGTTGCAGCCGGCCGGCGGGTTTACGGTGAATACGCTGCAGCCGGTAATTTCAGCCAAAACCACCGATAATGCCGGCATTGACCCGTCTTCAATAATCATGACAGTAAACGGCAGTCAGGTACCGGCTGTTTTCGACCCGCTGACATCGATTGTCAGTTATACGCCGATGGCACCGTTGGCCAATGAAACTTTTCATAATGTCAGCCTGCAGGTCAAAGATACGGCCGGCAGCATTACTTCATCAACGTGGAATTTTCATGTCTCCACCTTCTCGGAAATGACTTTTCCCCAAGACGATATTAACTGTCAGAAGTGTCATGCCCGGGCAAAACATCCGGTAAACAACTGTGGCAAATGTCATGGCATCAATTTTGATGCCGCTGCCCCACAGTATCCCCTGGATGATTGTTATAACTGTCATTTCCATCAGCCTAATCCGCCTGCATACCATACTACAGGTTTGCCTGTTGCCCAGGGAGCGCTGCATGACCCCCAGACTACCGGCAGTTGCCTGGAGTGCCATAATAAATCCTGGGGCGTAACGATACCTTCTTTGCACAATACTTATGACACCGCGGCCAGACATCTTTCCACTGTCACCGGCTGCACCCAGTGCCATGCCTTATCCCTTACCAGGGAGCATCAGCGCCGCAGTGACGCGCAGGGCAATCCGCTTAACTGCTTTACCTGTCATAACAGTACCAATCCGGATGTGCAAAAAGCTATTAAGAATCGGGACTCCGGCTGCGGGGCCTGTCATACCGGTTTGAGCGGCGGCGGCCACCCGGCTCATGACAACAACGGGCTGGATGCCAATTGTCAGACCTGTCACTCCAATTCAATCCTCTCAGAGCCGCAGTTTCATCAAAAAAACGGTTGTCAGCTTTGTCACAGCAACCAGCGGGAAATTGTCAAATACGCTATTCAAACTAAGAATACCAATTGTTTCACCTGTCATAACCAAGGACATAACGTCAATTTTGTTAGCAAGGTCCCGGCGGATATTCCGTTCTATCCCGGTTTTGACTGGGCTGTGCCGCAGTCGGCGACCATCTGGGCCGGTGAATTCTGGATGCCGGCAGAATACAATAACGCCGGTGCCAAATTAGTACTTTCCAATCGCCGGCAGGATTTGAGCGGTATCACGATATATAATTGGTACAGCGAGCAAATGGCCGTCAACGGCTGGCAAAAAACCGGCGGACCAGACACAGGCAGTGACAATTTCAAGGTAAGATATGCAAAAGGCACCCGGACGTTTACGGTTATTCTTTATACAGGAGAAACTCATGACCCTGCAGCCGCTTTTATCGGCTACCGGATAATAATTCTGTATAAGTGATAAAAAAATATTTACCACTGAAGCTGTTTTCCGGAAGGAAAATGGCTTCAGTGTGTTTAAGAGTTAATATTGCTCTGTTTGACGGAAAAAGTTCACTTGTTGTCCAGAGAGCTTGGCATATCAGTTTAGTTGACGCCATATATATATGGAAGTGGACAGAATTTTTGGCATTTTTTCGTCAGCTGAGCAGGAATCGGCGACTTTTTGCCGAATATACAGAAAAATACGAATTCTTCACAAAAGGGAGGGAACAGGTCTTTATATCGTTATAATGTAGTGCCGACCGGGATATCTGACAGATACTCTGAGGTGGGCTTTTGTTTAGTCAGGGGGACTTTTCCGGAAAAGGTTCATTTTTTAAGCAGTATAAATTAAGAGGAGGTATGTTAATGGGGATGAGGGGGTATTTGTCGCGTGAAGCTTTGCCGGCAGTAACAAAGAAAGATCAAAAACTTATTAGGAAAATAGGTGATGAATATGTCGCATCATGAAAATGCAAATAACAATAATTCTTTTCCGGAAATTGATCAGATAGTAAAAGAATTAGGCACTCAAAAAACTCCTTCAATGATGATTTTACAGGCTATCCAGTCAACTTACGGTTATGTTGCCCCGGAAATGCTGGAGCGGGTAACGGTGTTAACCGGAATTCCAGCCAGTACGCTATACAGCATAGTTACTTTTTATGCCCAGTTTAGACTGGAGCCGATTGGTGAAAACCTGATTCAGGTTTGTCACGGTACCGCCTGTCACCTGGCCGATGCCGAGCGGATTACCGATGCTATGACCATGGCTACCGGTGCTGAAGCCGGCAAGACCAGCGCCGACCGGCTCTTTACAGTAGAAAAAGTAGCCTGTCTGGGTTGCTGTAGCATGGGTCCGGTGCTGACAGTTAACGGGGAAACTTACGGCAATGTAACACCCGATGATGTAGAGAAAATTGTTAAACAAACGCGGGAGTGTTGTGTGGTTAACGACTGTAAGGACCATGAGCACGGCGCCGGGAAGGAGGCAGCAGTCAGTGAGTAATCAGTATACTGTAACAGTCGGCTTGGGAAGTTGTGGTATTGCCGCCGGCGCGCAGAAGGTCTATGATGCTTTACAGGGTTCATTAAATGATGTGCCGGTTGACTTGATTTTTGGCGGCTGCATGGGTATGTGCTTTGCCGAACCGCTAGTGGAAGTTGCTTCTGCCGACGGTAAAAGGGTAATTTATGGCCGGGTGAAGCCCGATGAGGTTGCCGATCTGGTCAGGAAGCATGTGCAAAACGGTCAGCCGGTAACTGAATCGGTACTTTGGTCTGAAGGACTCGATACCCAGGATGCTAGATATTACAATAAGCAGGAACGCATTCTGTTAAAGAACTGTGGTGTGCTTGACCCGGAGAGCATTGAAAGCTATATGGCCTATGACGGTTATAAGGCTCTTGAAAAGACTTTGAAGAACATGACTCCGGAGCAGGTTATCAAAGAGGTGGAAATATCCGGTCTGCGGGGCCGCGGTGGCGGTGGTTTCCCCACTTACCTGAAATGGACACTGGCCGGGAAGCAGTCCAGTCCGGAAAAATATGTCATTTGTAATGCTGACGAGGGTGATCCCGGTGCCTTTATGGACCGGAGCATATTGGAAAGTGACCCCCACCGGGTTATTGAGGGTATGATGCTGACTGGTTATGCTATTGGTGCCACCGAAGGTTACATCTATGCCCGGGCTGAGTATCCGCTGGCTATCAAAAGGCTGAAAATGGCCATTGAACAGGCTAATGCCAAGGGCTTGCTGGGCAATAACATCCTGGGCAGCGGTTTCAATTTCCAGATGTTTATTCGTGAAGGTGCCGGTGCTTTTGTCTGTGGTGAGGAAACTGCCCTGATCATGTCGATTGAAGGTAAGCGCGGCATGCCCAGGACCAGACCGCCTTTCCCGGCGGAAAGAGGTCTCTGGGGCAAGCCTACTAATATCAATAACGTTGAAACTTACGCCAACGTACCCTCCATTATTTTGGAAGGTGGTGCTAATTTTGCCAAGTATGGCACGGAAACAAGCAAAGGGACCAAGGTTTTTGCCCTGGCCGGAAAAATTGCCCGTGGCGGCTTGATTGAAGTTCCCATGGGTATTACCCTGAATGAGGTCGTTTTTGATATCGGCGGCGGATTGCAGGGCGGTGGCAAACTGAAGGCTGTTCAGACCGGTGGTCCTTCCGGTGGCTGTATCCCGGCCAACCTTTGTGATACTTCGATTGATTATGACTCTTTAAGAGAAATAGGTGCTATTATGGGTTCAGGCGGTTTGCTGATTATGGATGAATCCGCCTGTATGGTTGACGTGGCCAAGTTCTTCCTGCATTTTACGCAGGATGAGTCATGTGGCAAATGTACTTTCTGCCGCGTGGGCACCAAACAGATGCTGCAGATTCTGGAACGGATTACTGAAGGTAAGGGTCAGCCTGGCGACATCGACCTGCTGGAGGACTTATCCACCAAAATTGTATCCGGTTCCTTGTGCGGTCTCGGACAGTCGGCACCCAACCCTGTATTAACCACCATTAAATACTTCCGGCACGAATATGAAGCTCATATCAATGATAAAATCTGCCCGGCCAAGAAGTGTAAAGCCCTGATCAGTTACGAAATAGTTGCTGATAAGTGCAAGAGCTGCACCAAGTGTGCCAAGGGCTGTCCGACTGAGGCAATTACCGGAGCAAAGAAAGAGCCGTATATTATTGATGCTGAAAAGTGTATTCGCTGCGGATTATGTGTTTCCGCCTGTAAGTTTGATGCTGTTGCAGTAACCACAGGCTCAGGGAGGGGGGAATAACATGACAATGGTCAAAATAAACATTGACGGTAAAGAAATTGAGGCCCCTAAGGGCAGTGTTCTGTTGGATGTAGCCAGAGAGAACGGATTTGATATCCCGACTTTATGCCATGACCCACGTTTGGAGCCCTTTGGTTCCTGTCGTTTGTGTCTGGTAGAAGTGGAAGGCGCCCGTGGTCCTGTACAGTCCTGTGGTGCTACCGTATATGAGGGGATGCTAGTAAAAACCAATACCGAGAATACTATGGCTCTTCGTCGGACTGCGTTAGAACTGTTGCTTGCTGAGCATAACGGCGACTGCCTGGCCCCCTGTCAGGTTACCTGCCCGGCTGGCATTGATATCCAGGGCTTTATTGCTCTTATTGCAAATGGTCAGGTCAAAGAGGCCAACAAGCTGATTAAGGAAACCCTTCCTTTTCCAGCTACCGTGGGCAGGGTTTGTCCCCGCTTCTGTGAAAAAGAGTGCCGTCGCAACCTCGTTGACGAGCCAATTGCTATCTGCGCTTTAAAGAGATATGCTGGGGATTATGATTTAGAAAACGGAACTCCTTTTGAGCCAAAGCCAAAGGCAGATACCGGTAAAAAAGTTGCGATTATCGGTGGTGGTCCTGCAGGCCTGACGGTTGCTTATTTCCTCGCCCAGGAAGGACATCAAGTCAGTATTTTTGAGGCCCGGGCCGAGCTTGGCGGCTTCCTGAGATATGGTATTCCGGAATATCGTCTGCCCAAAGAACTGCTGGATAAAGAAATAGCCCTGATAACCGGGTTATGTAAGGAAGTTCAGTGCAACAAGTGGCTGGGTAAGGATTTTACCATTGACAGTCTTAAGGCTGATGGTTTTGATGCGATTTTTGTCGGTATCGGAGCTTGGTCCAATACTAGACTTGGCGTTGAAGGCGAGGATATCGACGGAGTTATCTCCGGCATCGAATTCCTGGAGAAGGTGACTGACGATAAGAATTATCCGGTGCCTGATAAAGTTGCCATTATTGGCGGCGGGAACACTGCTATGGACGCTTGCCGTACTTCAATCCGGCTGGGTGCCAAAGAGGTAGCCTGCGTATACAGACGTTCGCGCAGTGAAATGCCGGCAAACCCGCATGAAGTTGAGCAGGCGGACGAAGAAGGCGTTAAATTTGAACTGCTTACTGCACCGGTAGGATTTGTGGGTGAGAATGGCAAGGTAACCGGCATCAAGTGTGTGAAGATGCAGTTAGGCGAGCCTGATGCTTCCGGCAGACGCCGTCCTGAGCCTGTGCAGGGTTCTGATTTCGTGGTTCCGGCCGATTTGGTTATTACCGCTGTTGGCCAAAAAACCGATTATGCCTGCCTGGAAGGTAAGGTTGGTTTGAATAAATGGAACGATGTGGATGTATCCGAGGCTATGCAGACTAACGTACCCGGCATATTCTCTGCCGGCGACTGCCAGACCGGTGCAGCTACCGTTGTTGAGGCAATTGGCGGCGCCCGTAAGGCGGCTGAGGCGATGCAGCAGTACCTGAATGGTCAGCCTGTAGCCGCACCTGCTAAACCCTTTAACGTTGCCAGGGGCAAGTCCATTAAGAATGTTGACCCGGCATATCTCGGGGAACGGGAAAAAGCAGACCGGGCGAAAGTACCAACCATCGAACCGGATGTAAGAAAGCATAACTTCGAAGAGTTTGAGCTGGTATTCCCGGCAGATGCGGCCCAAAAAGAGGCTATGCGCTGTCTGTCATGTTCGTGTCTTGATGTTAACACCTGCAAATTGCGTAAATATGCTGATGATTTCGGAGCTGACCTTGACAAACTGGGAACCGGTGAATATAAGCACCCGATACTGTCGGATAACCCCTTCATTACCAGAGATTCCAACAAATGCATCCTTTGCGCTAACTGCGTGAGGATTTGCAACGAGGTAATGGATGTTACCGCTCTGGGTCTGGTGAACCGCGGTTCTGAAACTGTAGTTCTGCCGACTCTGATGAAGCCGCTTACTGACACAGACTGCGAATCCTGCGGACAATGCATTTCTGCTTGCCCGACTGGCGCTCTGCTAAACCGGCCGGCTTTGCCGAAGCCCGGGCCCTTTAATACTGAGGCTGTTGCTTCAACTTGTGTCAACTGCAATATTGGCTGTGAAATTGACCTAAATATTATCGGCAATCAGGTGGTGGAAATCACTTCTCCCATCGGTTCAATAAATGACGGCAATTTGTGTAAAAAGGGAGCTTTTGCATATGCTGACATTTATGACGCTGACCGGTTGACTGCGCCTCTGGTAGGCGGTAAAGTAACCGGCTGGGAAGAAGCTCTGAAAGCTGCCGGAAACTTGCTGAATGCTGCAAAAGATAATGTAGCTGTAGTGGTTTCACCCAGGTATACGGTTGAAGAGCTTGAACTGGCCGTTAAGTTGTCAGGCGGCAATATATATGGCGCAACACCTATCGCCAATAGTGCAGCGCTGAAAGCCAATGGCCGGACAGCAACTTACGAGGATGTGGTTAACAGCAGTTTGATTGTGGCGGTTGATGTTGACCTGGCTAAGGATTTCCCCATAGTTGCCCAGAAAGTGCGCAAGGCTCTGAAAAATGGTGCTAAGCTCGCTCTGGTTGGTGCCGGCAATGATAAATTTGCCGCCCAGGCTGATTATAAGTTTGCATCTGTAACCGGCGAACTGGCGCAACTCGTCAAGTCAGCAGGCAATGCGGTAGTTCTGGTTAACACCGATGCTGCCGGAAGTGCCGGTGTGGCTGACAGTTTGGCCGGTGCTAAGGTTATTGGCCTTAGCTCTAGCGGAAACATCAAAGCCCAGTTGGCTGCAGGCATAAAAATCGAAGCAGGGGACTACAGCAAACTACTTGCAGATATTCAAGGCGGTGCCGTTAAAGCTCTGCTTGTCTTGGGTGATACTGCTGAAGTTGATGCCCGTCTCTTTAAGGGCGGAGTAAAATCTGTAGTTGTTTCCACTTCAGCCAAAAAGGTACCGGTAAATGCTGATGTTATCCTGCCCGCGGCTACATTCGCAGAAGCTGCAGGAACCTTTGTCAATGCCGAAGGCCGGAAGCTTAAGCTGGCTGCTGCCGTTGCTCCGCCTGCCGGTAAGACAAATGGTCAGATTATCAGTGAAATTGCTAGGTTGATTAGTAATTAATATTGACTGTTTTAATTTGCATGACTGATTTCGGGAATAGGTTAAAGGCCTATTCCCGATGAATCAGTACATAGTAATAAAATGTCGGTATTAGTGAAACTACTCACTAATTCAAAGTTTTAAAAATGCTTTTTTGTTAAAGCATTTTTACAAAATAAAAGAAATAGGGAGGAATTTAAAATGGCTCAAGTATTGGATGGTAAGGCGATTTCAGCAGAACTTCTTGAGAAGATCACAAAGGAAACCGCGGAGTTTGTAAAACAAAGTAATTTTGCTCCTGGTTTGGCTGTAGTTTTAGTGGGTGATGACCCGGCTTCTGCGGTTTATGTAAAGAACAAAGGTCTGGCTTGCAAGAAGTGTGGATTTAACTCCTTTGAGCACAAGCTTCCGGCTGAAACTTCCGAGGCAGATTTGCTGGCACTGATTGATCAACTGAACAATGACCCGGCTGTTCATGGGATTCTAGTTCAGCTTCCGCTGCCCAAGCATATCAATGAAAAGGCTGTTATAGCTACCATCGCTCAGGCTAAGGACGTTGATGGTTTTACTCCGGTGAATGTTGGTAACATGGTGGTTGGTGACGACTGCTACCTCCCTTGTACACCCCATGGCGTAATGGTGATGATTGAGAAGGCCGGTCTGGACTTAAACGGTAAAGATGCTGTGGTTATTGGCCGCAGTAATATAGTTGGTAAGCCACAGTCCATTCTGCTGCTCGAAAAGAATGCCACAGTTACTATTTGTCATTCCAGAACTAAGGACCTTCCTGAAGTAGTAAGGCGTGCAGATGTGGTAGTTGCAGCTGTTGGTCGTGCGGAAATGGTTAAGGGCGAATGGTTAAAGCCTGGCGCTGTAGTTATTGATGTTGGCATTAACCGTACTGAGGACGGCCGTTTGGTGGGTGACGTTGATTATGCCAGCTGCGAAAAAGTAGCCGGTGCTATTACCCCGGTTCCCGGTGGCGTTGGTCCCATGACTATTGCTATGTTGATGTTCAACACCCTTGATGCCGCCAGAAAGGCTGCTGCCCGCGCAAAATAATAAAGGGGCTATACCTGACTGAGGGATATTATTTGTTAACCATTGAGGTAATTCGGCGTGCTGCTAATGCATGAACGCCGGATTGCCTCTATTGATTTATGATGGGCAAAAGGATATAATTTATCAAAGGTGATAGTGTTGCGTATTTTAACAGTAAGTGAACTGACAAACTACATAAAGAGCAAGCTTGAGGGAGACTCAACATTGAGGGGCATGTGGGTAAAGGGTGAGATTTCGAATTTTAAACATCACACCTCCGGGCATATGTATTTTACGCTTAAGGATCATGGCTCTGCTTTAAGGGCGGTTATGTTCAAGGGGCGTAACCGACTGTTGCAGTTTCGGCCTGATAATGGTATGGGCGTAATGGCTATGGGGTACATCAGCCTTTTTGAGCGTGACGGTCAATATCAGTTGTATGTGGATGATATGCAGCCGGACGGAATTGGCGCACTGCATCTGGCTTATGTGCAGTTGAAGGAAAAGTTGGAGCGGGAAGGACTTTTTGATGTCGGTAGAAAAAGACGGTTGCCCCTAATCCCCCGTAAAGTTGGCGTGGTCACTTCACCTACAGGTGCAGCCGTAAGGGATATAATAACTGTGCTGAGGCGGCGGTTTCCCCAAAGTCAGGTTATTATTGTACCTGTGGCAGTGCAGGGTGAAGAAGCCCCTGGTCAAATAGCCAGGGGCATCGAGGTTATTAACGGCATTCAAGAGGTTGATGTTGTTATTGTTGGTCGGGGTGGAGGTTCAATAGAAGAATTATGGGCTTTCAACAGCGAGATTGTAGCCAGAAGTATTTATGCCTCTAAGATTCCGGTGATTTCGGCGGTTGGTCATGAAACTGACTTTACGATTGCGGATTTTGTTGCCGATCACAGGGCGGCAACCCCTTCTGCGGCTGCCGAATTGGCTGTGCCTGACTGTAAAGAATTATTGCGATATATATGTGGCATTCAGGAGCGGTTAAATAATGCGGTGACCGGGAAGGTTTCATCTGAACGCAAGAGACTAAAGGGATTGTTGCAGCGGAATGTTTTTATTCGACCCAAGGAGCGGATTTTCAGGTTAGCCCAGGAGTTGGATTATTTTTGCCGGGAGCTGCATCAGGCGGCTGATAAACGCAAGCAAAAATGGAAGCATGACCTGTCCTTGCACCTGGCTAGGCTACATGCTTTAAGTCCGCTGGCTACAATGGCAAGGGGTTACTCCATATCAAGAACATTGCCAGAGGGAAAAGTAGTTTCTAGGATAGACCAGGTTACGACAGGGCAGAATATTTTGGTCACGCTTAGTGACGGCAGTATAAAATGCTCTGTTTTGCAGAAGGAGGAGAAGGGGTTTGGAGTTGACATTTGAAGAAGCCATGACTGAGCTTGAAAGAACCGTTCGTTTGCTGGAGGATGGCAATATCAGTCTGGACGAAGCTTTGCAGGAATTTGAAAAAGGTATTGCCTTGGCCCGTGTATGTTCTGAAAAACTTACTCAGGCCGAAAATAAAATTGACTTGCTGATAACTTCTGCCGACGGCAGTATTATGTACGAAGGATTTCAACTTCCGGGAGATGGGAAAGAGAATGGATAAGGAGCGTTTTAAAGCCGAACTTAATACCAGGGCCGAATTAATTAACCGGGAATTGAACCGTTATCTGCCGCATCCGGAATCATTACCGCCGGTAATTCATCAGGCTATGCGATACAGCGTTTTTGCGGGCGGCAAGCGGTTGCGACCGCTGCTGGTTACTGCGGCGGCGGAAGCGGTTGGCGGTACGGCCGACTTGGTTATGCCCACGGCCTGTGCGCTGGAAATGATTCATACTTATTCGCTGATTCATGATGACCTGCCGGCTATGGATAACGATGATCTCCGGCGCGGCCGTCCTACCAGCCACAAGGTATTTGGTGAAGCGGTGGCTGTACTGGCCGGAGATGCTTTACTTACTGCGGCTTTTGAATTAATGGCGCGTAACGCGGAAGTTACCGGTATTACGCCGCTGGCAGTTACCCAGGTTATCGGGGAAGTGGCTGGTGCCGCCGGCAGCCGGGGGATGATAGGCGGCCAGGTGGTAGATATGGAAAATGAAAATAAGACCATTGATGCCGCAACTTTACACTATATTCATGCCCACAAGACGGCTGCTTTGTTTAAAGCCGCTATCAGGGCCGGCGCGATTTTAGCCGGTGCCGGTGCAGGGCAGTTAACTGCTTTGACATCTTATGCCGAACATATGGGTTTGGCTTTTCAGATTACCGATGACCTGCTGGATATTGAAGGTAACCAGATGGTCACCGGAAAACCTGTGGGCAGTGATGAAAGGCGGGGCAAATCAACTTACCCGGCTTTGTACGGTCTGGCCGAATCAAAGCGACTGGCAAGCGAAGCGGTCAACAAGGCTGTGGCCGCCCTGCATATTTTTGGCGCGGCAGCGGATATACTGAGGGAAATTGCGAGATATTTGCTTTTAAGGGATGGCTGAGGAGGAAAAAGCACTTTGTTGGTCAACCTGATACATAAGTTATTAGCGAACCAAACACTAATCGTAGCTGTTTTGGCATGGGTTTCTGCTCAGTTAATTAAGTTTCTGAGTTGTTTGCTTATACAGGGCAAAGTGGATTTTACCAGATTAACCGGCCCGGGTGGTATGCCCAGCGGTCATGCGGCTATGGTTAGCGCTATGGCCGTCAGTGTTGGCCGACAGGCAGGTTGGGAGTCAACTGATTTTGGGGTGGCGGTTGTGCTTGCACTGGTTGTTATGTATGACGCCGCCGGTGTGCGTCAGGCGGTGGGGAAACAGGCTCGGGTATTGAATATGCTGGTTAACGAACTATCCCGAGGAAACGTCAATATACCTGCTGGACTAAAAGAAATATTGGGCCATACACCGTTTGAAGTAGTGGCCGGTTCAATTCTCGGCCTGTTATTAGCAATTATGATATAATGTTTAGAAAAATTGATTTCTTTATTAATACGCAGTATTGGGGAAGTACGCCGAGACCGGAGTACTTTTTTAATTAAATCGCCGATATTAGACAATTATCGGTATTCTGTGTTCATAAAGGGAATGATAAGTCATTTGATGAATAAAATAATATATGGTATAATTGATTTCGATTTAATAAATACCGTGTATGAATCACGGGTGGTGCAGTATCCTAGTCAGGATTCCCACTTTGAAGGCGGGGCTAAAAATCCGTCAAAGGGCATATCGATGAAGTCCCTGGTATTGGCTGCCGACGCCCAGTCGGGGGTTGGTGCTGGGAGTAAGGAGGAAGGGCGATCTACAATGGCATGTAGGCGTTGACCCAGCCTCCGTGGAGGCCCGGAACAGGCAGTATTGAGAGTGTTGACTGTTCCGGGGGAAACCTGCATCCAGATGCTTTGTACGCAAAGTGTTGCGGAGCAGTGTAGCCTGCCTTGAGTGGTGCTGGTGGATAACAGGTAATCGGACAGTTTGACTGCGGGCCCGCAGTTGAACAGGTTTGTTGATTGAAACCACCACTGCAAAAGGGGCTAGAAGTGGTTCCATCCTGTTGGGGAAAACTCCTAGGCTGTTTAGCTTGACTAAAACATATTGGGGATTAAAGTGTGGACTAAGTGGTAATCCAGCCCTGTTTCCGGCAACGATTCAGATGCGTCGTAAAGGGAAACCGCCGGTACGGCAACGGACCGGTGACGCTTGGGAAAACCTGCTGGACCTAAGCCACAATATTTACTCAATATGTTACCACCTGTCTTCTACATATTTGTATATTTTGTATGAGGTGAGACTTTATTGGGTAATAATAAACCCAGCAGCTTGCGCCGGGCTTTGGTTGTCGGGACGTTTACTTTTTTTATTGCTATATTTTTCAGCTTTTTTTCTGAAATAGTTTTACCGAAAGTACAGCTTATTATACTGTCTTTTCTTTTTTTGTTATCAATCATATTTATTGGTATTATTTTTGATATTATAGGTTTAGCTACCGCTGTGGCAGATGACACGGCGTTTCATGCCAAAGCAGCCAAAAAAGTGCGTGGGGCGACGCATGCCCTCTTATTAATTCGTAATGCGGACAAAGTAGCTAATTATTGTAATGATGTGGTTGGCGATATCTGTGGTACAGTCAGCGGCGCGCTGGGCGCGTCGATAATTTTTCAGCTGGTTACCGGTCGGCCGGGTTTGAATGAGTCGGTGCTGAGTATGGTTATGACCGGCTTGGTAGCTGCCCTGACAGTAGGCGGGAAGGCGGCCGGCAAAAAAATGGCGATTGATGATGCTGTGCCTATTGTTTTTAAAGTGGGTCAAGCCCTCGCTTGGTTTGAAGATATAACCGGCCTGAGTATTTTGGGCGATAATAAAAACCGCCGGAATAAAAGAAGGTGACAAACATGGATACACCTTTATTAAAGAATGTCAAAGCCCCTAAAGACCTGAGTAAACTGAGCGCTGTGGAATTAAACGACCTGGCCCAGGAAATTCGCCAGGTCTTAATCCATACTGTGGCACAAAATGGCGGACATTTAGCGCCAAACTTGGGGGTAGTGGAGCTTACCATTGCCCTGCATGCTGTTTTTGCCTCGCCGGTTGACAAGCTGATTTGGGACGTAGGTCACCAGTCATATATCCACAAACTGCTTACCGGCCGCCGGGAAGAATTTAATACCCTCCGGCAGGCGGGGGGTATTAGTGGTTTTCCCAAACGAGAAGAAAGCCCGCATGACTTTTTCAATACCGGTCACAGCAGTACTTCCATTTCGGCTGCGCTTGGTATGGCCATGGCCCGGGATTTGCATGGTGAAAAAAGCCATGTGGTGGCAGTTATCGGTGACGGTGCACTAACCGGTGGCATGGCTTTTGAGGCGTTAAATCATGCGGGTCATCTAGGACTGGACCTGATTGTGGTTTTGAATGATAATGAGATGTCTATTGCTGAAAATGTTGGTGCGCTGGCCGGTTATCTGAGTCGGATGCGGACTGACCCCAGGTATTTTAAGCAAAAGGAAGAAATGGAACACCTGTTTAAAAAGATTCCGTCCATCGGACCCACAGTGTTTAAAGCTATGGAGCGTATCAAAGACAGTTTTAAGTATCTGGTGGTGCCGGGGATGTTGTTCGAAGAACTTGGTTTTACTTATCTTGGGCCTATAGACGGTCACAATATTGCAGAAATGCAGGCTGTGCTAAGAAGGGCCAAACAAACCCATGGGCCTATTGTAGTCCATGTTTTAACCCAAAAAGGCAAAGGTTACCAACCGGCGGAAAAAAACCCGGATCGTTTTCATGGTACAGGCCCGTTCAATATAAAGGACGGGGAACCGCTGACCAGGAGTCCGGTGGAATCTTATACTGATATCATGGGTAGTACGCTTTGTGAACTGGCTGAAAACAATGCAAGTATCCTTGCTGTTACTGCAGCTATGCCTACCGGTACAGGTCTGGATAAATTTGCCCGGCTTTTCCCCAAACGTTTTTTTGATGTGGGAATTGCTGAGCAGCATGCTGTAACAATGTCGGCCGGCCTAGCTACAGATGGCTTTAAGCCGGTGCTGGCGGTATACTCGACATTTTTGCAGCGCGCATACGATCAGGTGCTGCACGACGTTGCCCTGCAAAATTTGCCGGTAGTATTTGCTATTGACCGGGGTGGCTTGGTGGGAGAGGATGGCGAAACTCATCAGGGGCTTTTTGATTTTGCGTACCTGCGGCATATTCCTAACATGGTTGTAATGGCGCCAAAAGATGAGAATGAATTAAGGCATATGTTATATACCGCCGTTAATTATAATGGTCCCATTTCCCTAAGATACCCGCGGGGCGGTGGTCTGGGTGTGCCCCTGGAGCCGGAATTAATCAATATCCCCATTGGCCGGGCCGAGGTATTAAGGGAAGGGAAGGATGTTACTCTTATTGCGGTGGGCCCGCCGGTCTATGAAGCCCTGGCAGCTGCCGAAGAGTTGAGTGGATTTGGTATCGAAGCCACGGTTATTAACGGTCGGTTTATTAAACCCCTGGATGATGAAACGCTGATTGAACATATTTGCCGTACCGGTAAGGTACTTACGATTGAAGAACATGTTTTGGCCGGCGGCTTTGGCAGTGCGGTACTGGAGATGCTGGAAAGCCGGGGCATTAATGCCAGGGTTAAGAGGATAGGGATTACTGACGAATTTGTAACTCATGGAACGACCAAAGCGCTCCGTGAGAAATACGGTCTTACTGCCGGGAATATTACCCGGACAGTAGTGAAATCATTAGTCAAACCAAAAGTTCGCCCGGCTAGAGTTAATATTGGCACCTGATTTGAGGAGAGTTTGATGGGTAAAAAAAGACTGGATATGCTGCTTGTTGAGAAAGGCCTTTTCCCCAGCAGGGAAAAGGCCAAAACTTCAATTATGGCGGGTTTGGTGATGGTCAACGGGCAGCGGGTGGATAAACCCGGTACGGATGTTTCGGAAGATGCTGCCTTAGAAGTTCGGGGAAACGCTATTCCTTTTGTCAGCAGGGGCGGTTTAAAGCTGGCCAAAGCGATTGAGGATTTTGGGCTGCAGTTGACCGGGAAGACGGTGATGGATATCGGTGCCTCAACAGGGGGATTTACCGACTGTGCCCTACAGCATGGTGCTGTGCTGGTTTATGCGGTAGATGTAGGTTACGGTCAGTTGGCCTGGAAGTTACGGCAAGACCCCCGGGTGGTTAATCTGGAACGCACCAATATCAGATATTTGGAATCGGCGACACTGGCACAACAGCCGGATTTTATTACTACAGATGTTTCATTTATTTCTTTGCGTCTGGTACTGCCCAAAATCAGGGAAGTTTTGGCAGCGGGCGGTGAGGTATTAGCTTTAATTAAACCACAGTTTGAGGCCGGGCGGGGAAAAGTCGGGAAACGGGGGGTTGTTAGGGACCCGCTGGTGCACGAGGAGGTTATTAGCCAGGTAATTGACGCTGCGCGGCAAAACAACTTGACAGTGAGGGGACTCAGCTATTCACCGGTTACCGGTCCGGAAGGGAATATCGAATATCTTTTGTATCTGACAACTGACAAGGAAAACGGCATTGAGGTAAATATTCGGGAACTGGTAGCGGAAGCACACCAAAGGGTAAATTGTTCATAGCTGAGAAATATACATAAATGAATGAACATTTGTAAAGCATTAAAAATCATGCAGGAAAAGATAAAAAAATAACGAATAGTTTACATGATGAAATTAATTCCTCGGTTGCTTGCCGGGGATTTTTCCTTCATCGCAGGGGGAGGTGGTTTTGTGGAATCCAAGTTTAAGATTAGTGACGTGGCTTTACGCATTCTGATTGGGTACCTGGGTGTTGTCATTATGCTTACTTTTATTATGATTGTGGCTGATACTAATATGGCCCGCACACAGCGGGCGATTGAAGTCAGCAGCAGGAATTATGTGCCGATGATGAATATTGCTAACAGCATTAAGTCCATAGTACAGGAACAGCAGATGTTGACCAGGGATTTTGAGATTAATCGGCTGGATATCAAAATCAAATACCGGGAATTGGATCGTCTGTTCCATAAACGGGTTCGGGATTTTGTAGAACTGGCTGAGTCCACCCCTGACGGAGCATCCGCCATACTTCAATTGAGCCGGGTGCAGCGGGAACACGATAACTTTAATCTGGTGGCTAATCATATTTTCAAATACAAGGAAGCAGGCCGGGAAAGCCTGGTAAAAACCCTTTTTACCAATTACTATTTGGCCGGCGGCAAAATGATCAAAACCGCTGATGACTTAGTGGGGGATTCAATGAATCATATCAGGGATGCCCAGACCGAAAGCGCTGAAATCCTTACCAGGTCAAGAAAGATAATGTATACCATTGCTTTTATTTCAATTGCCGCTTGTTTTACTTTGACTTATATAACGTCCACTAATATAACCGGGCCGCTACACCGGTTGGTAGCCATATCAGGAAGTATTGCCAAGGGTGATTTGACCAGAGAAGTGCAAGATAACTCTATCGGCGACTTTAGTGAACTGTCCAAGTCATTTAATACCATGGTGGATAATTTAAGGTCAATCGTTGAGAATGTGGTGATTAGCAGCAGGCGGGTGTTAGCGGCCAGTGAAACTTTTGCTTCCCATATGCAGCAGTCATCCGCTACTTATGAAGTGATATCCGGTGCTATTACCAATGTATCGGAGGGAGCCCGGCAGCAAGTTGACGGTATTGTTGAATTAAGAAATTCCGCGGGGTTGGTAACCGGTGCCATTCAAAATATTACCAATAGTATTGAGACCATTAAAATAACAACTTCTTCCGCCGCCAATTTAGCCGCGGATGGCGGGGAGGCGGTAGACAGCGCCGTGTGTCAGATGAAAATAATTGCCGAAACCGTAGCGGGGTTGGAAGGTACCATCAAAGAACTCAATTATGACGTGAAACATATATCTAAAATTATTAACATGATTTTTGGGTTTGCTAAACAAACTAATTTATTGGCCCTTAATGCAGCTATTGAAGCGGCACGAGCCGGTGAGCAGGGCCGAGGGTTTGCTGTGGTGGCAGAGGAAGTGCGCAATTTGGCCACTGGTTCCAGCCAGTTGGTAGATAAAATCCGGCAAATCATTGTCGGTATTCAGCAGCGGTCCGAAGTGGCAGTGACAGCGATAGAACAGGGCAAACAGATTGTCTATGAGGGCACAGTTGTCATCAACACCGCCGGGGAAGCATTAAATAAAATCATTGAGGCTGTGCAGTTGGCTTCAGAACAAACTAAGGCGGTTTTCAGCGCTACGGAACAGATTTCTGCTAATAGTGCATATGTAATGAATGAAATATTCGAAAACGAAACAATTGCTAATAAAACAGTGGGAACTTCCGCCAATATAAGTAAGCTGATGGACGGCCAGACGCTGGCAGTACAAGAGTTGTTCCAGGGTGCTTTAGCTTTGGCCGAATTAGCCCATGAACTGCAAAAAGCAGTATCAAGGTTTAAAATTAACTGAGTTTTTTGGGGGGGAAAAAATGAATAAGAAAATGATTCTATTGTTTGCAGCCTTGCTTCTTATTATGCTGGCACTGGTTGCGGCAGGGTGCGGCAAGGAGGACAAACCGGACAAACCGGTCATAACCCGGGCCAAGGTTACCAAGAAGCAGGTGGAAAGTTTCCAAAAGCAAAAGCAGGAGAAAAAAGTTGATATTTATGTTTCGATTAAGGAACAGTATGCTTCTAGCAAGCATGCCAAGTCTCTTGAGAATTTATTGAAATATAAAGGTCAAATAAAACCCTCGTGTTATTCCTGTAAGTCGGGGGATTATTTTCTGGCCCCGGCAAACAATAAGCCTGACGTTAAAGATGTTAGGTATTCCATCACCTGTGCAATCTGTCACGTGATGACTGTAAATGAATTCAAGCTGAGATTGAGCTCGCTGGAAACCTGTACCGTCTGTCATAACAATGGAGGAGATATAGTGTCGGGGCAAGTAGTCCGTCACCCCCAAAAAGAAATGTTTTTGGGTATTGGTGCAATTGGTGTGCCGCGCATACCGGATTCTAAATATAAAGCGGGTCTGACCTGTATTGAGTGTCATATGTCTAATGAAGCGCATACTTTTGTAGGTAAAACACCTGCTCAGGCGCTTAAGGAACATACTGAAAGTATTTGTATTATGTGTCATGCCGACCAGTCGGAGGAAGAATTTGCGGCAGAGGTTACCAGAATTCAGAATAAGATTGAGACTGATTACAGTGAATTAAAAAAAGGTCTTATGCTTGACGGCAAGAAGCTTGCTAAAGCCAAAAGCGTAGGGCATGATGTGGCCGTAGCCCAGCAGGTCTATAATATAATCTTTACTAATATTAGTTTTGTGGAAAATGACGGTAGCAAAGGCGTCCATAATTTTGAATACTCTAAGAAGATAATCGAAGTCACAGTTAATAAAAAGCAGGAATTGGAAAAGTTGCTGGCAGGTTAT
>CAZWUW010000043.1:18837-26029 GCA_964636895.1 uncultured Eubacteriales bacterium | reverse complement strand
TCATAGAAAAGAACACCTGTATTTCTTTTGGAAACCTTCAAGCTGTTTTTATACAAAGAGGCCTGAATAAAATCTGTCTCGTTAGCGAGAACCTCCAAAGCTCTGTATATTTGATGCAAATCAAAATTCGGCTGCTCTATAAACCTTTTAGAAAGGTCATATGTTGCAAGCTTTGAGGCAGGGAAGATCACTCTGCCATAAATCAATCTTGAGAGTATTGAATCGAGGTCAAAATCAAATCTATACTTTTCAGAAATATCTTTACAAATCTTATGAAGTCCGAGTTCGTGATAAATCTTTTTAAGGAAGAGATACCCACCGTTAAAGGAACGCTGTTCGTCTTTGTTGATTATCTTTGAGGGCGAATACTTAACGAGGACTTCGCGTTTTTCCTCTTTTTCTTTTATGTTAAGTTCCTCAATATATTTTTTTGCCCATTCGATGGGGTCTTGGCCGTTCAATCTCTTAAGAAGCTCATCATAAGTGCCAAGTTTTTCAACAATTTTTGTTGAATGCTTTTTGTTTTCGTAAGTAGATTTTATAACATAAAGAGATGTTGAGTTTTGAGATTTAGACATTCCTAAACGCATAATCAATTCCTCCAATCCCCTATATTATATCACAATACTCAATAATACTCAATACATATCAGAAAAATTTGACAAAAAAATAAGCCGCTATCAAGGCTTTCGAAGATTTTTTATCTATCCAACTGTCAAACACCCGATTTTTTATCTATCCAACTGTCAAACACCCGGGATTTTTTCTTTATTCAACTGTCAAAGACCCGGGTAAAAAATGACGATTTACCCTCTTGACAACAATGGTTTGCTCAGTTACAATGATTCTAATAATAGATGATACAGTGCTGTATCAAAAAGGCGACGACGCTTAGGATAATTAATATTCCGAAAGCGTTTTTTTGTTTTTACTGTTGCACGGCATGATTTTTATTTACAAGACATAAAAAGCTGTTCCGGTGCCCGGCACCGGAACAGCCATAACAATATAATTAATCCTGCTAAGTATGTTCTTAACAGGGATGGAGCGAAGACGCTCCCTATCGGAAATTGGCGCCGGTTTCCGACAGGGTGCGTTTTTGTTTTAATAAACATAATTAATACAAATTTGGAGGTGACCCTTATGAAAATGGAGAGAAAGATAAAAGGTGGACTTAGAAATTATACAATTATAGCATTGCTCGGCCTGCTGCTCACGTTATTCGTGCCGGGTCTGGCTTGGGCGGCGGAGGCTCCGAAAATTGATACCGGTGATACCACATTTATTCTAGTCTCAGCAGCCATGGTACTACTGATGACGCCTGGTTTGGCCCTGTTCTATGGCGGCATGGTACGCAAAAAGAACGTTTTGGGTACTACTATGCAAAGCCTTATTGCCATGGGTCTGATATCTTTACAGTGGATTATTATCGGGTACACTTTGGCTTTTGGTCCTGATAAAGGTGGCCTGATTGGCGGTTTGGACTGGATTGGCCTTAATGGCGTAGGGTTGGAGCCAAACACGGACTATGCACCGACTATTCCCGCCCAGTTGTTTATGGCCTTTCAGATGATGTTTGCCATTATTACCCCGGCGCTGATCTCAGGTGCGGTTGCTGAAAGAATGAAGTTCCCTGCCTATGTAACGTTTCTCCTGCTTTGGGCAACCCTGATTTATGCCCCTGTTGCTCATTGGGTATGGGCTGTGGGCGGTTGGATCCGTACCTTAGGTGCCCTTGACTTTGCCGGTGGTACTGTGGTGCACATTATTTCCGGGGTATCTGCGCTGGTGGCCTGTCTGGTGCTGGGTAAGCGCAAAACCCGGGCCAGTGAACCGGCACTGCCCCACAACATTCCCATGGTTGTGCTGGGCGCGGGGTTACTTTGGTTCGGCTGGTTCGGCTTTAACAGTGGGAGTGCATTGGGTGCCGGTGTAATAGCCGTTACCGCATTTGTAACCACTAATACCGCTGCCGCCGCCGGAGCTTTAGGCTGGCTGGTTGCAGAATGGATGCACCATGGTAAACCCACCGTACTTGGTTTTGTGAGCGGTGCCATAGCCGGTTTGGTTGCGATCACCCCGGCCGCCGGTTTCGTAACACCCATGGCTGCCATTATGATTGGTCTGGTTTCCGGTGTCATTTGCTACTTTATGATTGGTATTGTAAAAGGTAAACTTGGTTATGATGACTCTCTTGACGCATTTGGTATGCATGGTATTGGCGGAACCTGGGGGGCTATTGCCACCGGACTTTTTGCCAGCAAAGCGGTTAATGACCTGGGAGCAGACGGCTTATTCTACGGCGGCGGCACATCCCTGCTGGTAAAGCAGTTTATAGCTGTAGGCGCTTCTTGCGCTGTAGCGGCCATAGGTAGCTTTATCATTCTAAAAGCAATCAGCCTGGTGTTTGACCTGCGGGTATCGGCTGAAGAAGAGGAAGCAGGCCTGGATATTTCCCAGCATGGTGAGGATGCCTACCGGGATTTCGCTATGGGCGGTGCAGTTATAAAAAGCGAAAAGACCTCCTTCCATGCCCCGGCAGTTGAAGCGAAAACCATAAATTAGGAGGTGTGCTTAATGAAAAAATTAGAAGCAATCATCCGACCGTCTAAATTAGACGAAATAAAGGACGCTTTGGGTGAATTCGGCATTCATGGCATGACTGTAACTGAAGTTATCGGTTGTGGGCTGCAAAAGGGCAAAAAAGAGGTTTATCGTGGCACTGAGTACACCATTGACCTTTTGCCTAAAATAAAAATAGAAATTGTAATCAGAGACAAATGGGTTGACGAGGTTATCCGGATCCTTATTAATACTGCCAGGACAGGCGAAATCGGAGATGGCAAAATTTTTGTCTATCCGGTAGAAAAGGCGGTCCGGATTAGAACCGGTGAGAGTGGAGAAGGTGCCATTTAAACTTGCAATTTCCTAGTCATTAAGCAGCATAAATTTCTTATTGCACTTTAGAAAAAACATGATATAATTAATTATGTAAAAATTAAATCTCTTTGATACAACGTTGTATCATAATAGTGGCGATGAAGCCCTTGGCATTTCGACGATAATGATGTCGGAATCCGGGGGCTTTTTTGTTGTCTTTGGCAGCATTATTTTTCCTTTTTTGAATGACACACTAAAAAGGAGGGCTTGGCATGAGTGAACAGAGAGTAGTGATTGCAGATGCTGACTCCGGCGGCCGGCGGAATCTGAAGGCCCTCCTGCAGCAAGCGGGATTCGTGGTGGTAGGGGAAGCTGAAGACGGCTTGAGTGCATTGAAGCTAATCAGAAACCGGCAGCCTGACCTGATAATTATGGAAGCCCGGCTGGCAGCTATGGACGGTGAAGCGGTTGCCGATATCGTTCAGGAGGAAGCCTTGGCCCCTATTATCTTAATGACTAACCACGACCAGATAAAGTTCCTGGGCCAACAAAAAATACCTCGCGATTTTGCTTACGTAATCAAACCTGTTTCAGAATCAAACCTGTTTCCCGTAATTGACCTGGTCATGCGAAATTATCGTAAAATCCGGGCGCTGGAAGACGAAATAGAAAAATTGAAAGAAACCCTGGAAACCCGGAAATTAGTAGAAAAAGCCAAGGGTATCTTGATGGATTCCATTGGCGTAAACGAAGCGGAGGCCTTTAAGCGCATTCAAAAGCAGAGCATGAATAAGCGCATGTCCATGAAATCCGTGGCTAAGGCCATTATTTTGGCTCATGATTTAAAGTAAAATTTCTTAAAATGAAAGGTGGTCTGCAAAATGGATAAGCGAGAGGTATTGGAAAAAGCTAGAGAGCTCAATGTCAAGTTTGTGCGGCTGCAATTTACAGACCTGTTTGGTGTCTTAAAAAATGTTGCGATTACAGTAGAGCAGTTGGAAAAAGCTCTTGACGGTGAAATGATGTTTGACGGTTCTTCCATCGAAGGGTTTACCAGAATTGAAGAATCCGATATGTACCTGAAGCCCGATCCTGAAACATTCCTGGTATTTCCCTGGCGGCCCAAAGACGGGGCGGTAGCCCGCCTGATTTGCGATATCTACAAACCGGACGGCAATCCTTTTGAGGGCGATCCCCGGTATATTCTGAAAAAGACCCTGCAGGAAGCTGCCGACTTGGGCTACACTATGTACGTCGGACCGGAAGCCGAGTTCTTTCTGTTTCAGGTTGACGAGCAGGGCCGGCCAACTACCATTACCCACGACAAAGCCGGATACTTTGACCTGACCCCTATTGATCTGGGTGAAAATGCCCGCCGTGACATGGTGCTGAACCTGGAGCAGATGGGCTTTGAAATAGAAGCCTCCCACCATGAGGTGGCTGAAGGTCAGCATGAGATTGATTTTAAGTATTCCGATGCCCTTGATGTGGCTGACAAGGTAATGACCTTCAAGCTGGTGGTTCGCACCATTGCCCAGCGCCATGGCCTGCATGCCACTTTTATGCCTAAACCCATTTTTGGCATTAACGGTTCAGGGATGCATATGAACCAATCTCTTTTCAAAAACGGTCAGAACGCTTTTTTTGATGCAAACGGCTATAAGCAGCTTAGCGAAGATGCCATGCATTATATTGGCGGACTTTTGAAGCATGCCCGATCTTTTGCCGCTTTAACCAATCCGACCGTCAATTCTTACAAGCGGTTGGTGCCCGGTTATGAGGCGCCGGTTTATCTAGCCTGGTCGGCCTCCAACAGGAGTGCATTAATCCGGATTCCGGCCAAACGTGGCAACAGTACCCGGGTTGAACTGAGAAATCCTGACCCCGCCTGCAATCCTTACCTGGCATTTGCCGCTGCTCTTGCCGCCGGAATTGACGGGATTAAACACAAGATTAAGCCGCCGGCGGAAACAACTGCTAATATTTATCATATGAATGCTGCTGAACGGGCCGCCGGGGGCATTGTCAGCCTGCCGGCCAGCTTAATTGAAGCAGTAAATGAATTGAAAGAAAACGAAGTAATGAAAAAAATGTTGGGTGAACATGTATTCAACAAGTTCATTGAGGGCAAATTCCGGGAGTGGGACGAGTATCGGGTAAGGGTGCACGAGTGGGAAATTGATCGTTATTTGACAACCTACTAAAAAACCTTCCTCTCAAAAGGTTTAAATAAACGCACCGGCCGGGGCAGTTGCAGCCCCGGCCGGCGTGTTTTAGATTGTATACATTATATAATGCAAAAAAAATATTGCAATCCGCACGGGCTATGCTATAACCTGAGTTTTGCAGCAAAACGAGACAAAAAGAGCCCACAATCGCTTATGTATAGCGGGTTGCGGGCTTTTTATTTTTGTCAAAAAGTTGTAGTGGAATCAGACCTTTTTTGTCTCTCCTAAAATTTTTTTTATTTCCCCAAGACGCATGTATTTCTTGCCGAAATCAATCCCAAGTTCATTGCCGATATCAATGAGTACTTCATCGAAATAATCAAATAAATAGTAATTTTCCTGTATATGTGAGCATGAGGCTTTACTTAAGCTTTCAAGTATCTTTCCGACATAATACTTTCCACCTAGACGGTGTTCTAGTATTCTGGAAATGACAAGTGCTACAAAACAGGTTAGAAAATGTGCCTCTATGTGTTCCTGTGTTGATAAATATACTGGTCTTGCCTCAAAATCGCTCTTTGTTATTTTAAAGGATTCTTCTATCTTCCACAGTCCTCTGTATATTTCAATAATTTTTTCATCAGATTCCCTCCATTCACTAGTCACGATAGCGTAGTACCCGTCGAGTTCTTCCTCCTGCCTTAACTTTTCCTCGTCAAAGAGAAGCGCATGTTTTACCTTTTCTAGAATCTCGCCGGTTTCGGGGTCAAATGCTAGATTTTTTATGTATTTGGCGGCACCGTAGGAGGTAGATTTACTGTATTTGCCTGGGTTGTTAATAAGGTCTTTTGCTTTTGCTAGGGCTGCAGCACGATCTGCTTTCGCTTTTGCAGCATATTTTTTGCTGTAGAAGATAACCTGTTTTTCATCGACCGTTTTCTTTATCTTGCGTCCCCTAGTGGAGGTAACGGTTATCTCTCTTGGATAAAGTCTGGATTTGATTTTGTATTCATCGCCCTTCCATGTATAGCCTGCCTCATCCAAGACATATTTCTTAAATTTTTGGTCTGCTCCTCGAATGGAATAGCTGAGAACATAACCATTCTTTGCAGATAGGGTGTACCAAATATTGTCCCCAGTAGTGATGCCCTTATCTGCTACAACAATAATTCTGCCGAGGGAATAATCATGCTGAATTTTACTGAGCATTGGAATTAGAGTGGCCTTGTCTACTGTATTGCCAGGAAAAAGGTTATAGGTAATGGGGATTCCCATAGTATCCATGAACAGACCCATCTGTACGATTGAATCAGGTCGGTGTTCCTTTGAAACTCCTTTTTTTCTAAGTTCATCCTGTTCGTAAATTTCAAAGTAGTAATTAGTCACGTCATAATAGACAAGCTCAGTATTACGGTTGTATTGTTGTTTGATGCGCTCGTGAAGCCATAACTGGAGAGCATCTTTATGCTTATTGATAAAAGAAAGACATCTATAAACGTCATCAAGAGAGAAATCGGTTTTTTCAAAGAACAGACCCTTGTTCTCAAAGGTTTTTTTCTTTGAAGCTGGATACAGTAGTCGGGAGAAGACGAGTAGTTTCATGATGCTGTTGGTATCGTAGTCTGCCTTTAAGGTCCGCTGACGATTGAGAAGGAAATTGTTTATTTCGAGTTCATGGTAGATTTTGCTTAAGGCAGCATAACCGAAGTTTTTTCTATTGGTTGAATCAGCAATAATGCGTTCATTTGGACTGATGTTAAAGGTGATGGGAAATTTTTCGGCAGCCTTCTGTTCATTCATTTTCCGAACTTCCTGCTCAAAATGGGCAATGGGATCATCATACTGCTTTTGTAATTCATCAAGATAGCCGAGCGATTTAATGGTAACAGTTCTTGAATGCCCTTTTTCCTTATCGCGGTAGCCGTCTGCAATTGAAAGATAAACTCTCCCGGAACTTCTTTTACTTTTTTTTAGATACATAGCGGATCTCCTTGAAGCAGTTGGTTTAATAACTATATTATACCATAACCCGCAATAGTCCACAACTAAAATAAGTGTTAAAATTAAAATAAAAATACCCGAAATCATCAGTGATACCAATGATTTCGGGTTAATTGATATTAAAACTTACTGCAAAACTAGGG
>CAZWUW010000043.1:0-18737 GCA_964636895.1 uncultured Eubacteriales bacterium | reverse complement strand
AGTGATACCAATGATTTCGGGTTAATTGATATTAAAACTTACTGCAAAACTAGGGTTTAAATAAACGCGCCGGCCGGGGCAGTTGCAGCCCCGGCCGGTGCGTTTTAGATTGTATACATTATATAATGCAAAAAAATATTGCAATCCGCGCGGGCTATGCTATAATTAAATGCAGAATACTAATCTTATATACTCAAGTACATATTTCGGGATACAATGTTGTATCACCGAAGACCTGGAGCAACGGCGCTCCTAAAAACAGGTTGATAAGGCTTCCTGTTTTTGGGAGTGTTTTTTAATTTTTCTCTGTATTAAGATTACCTTGGATTATTGAAAGGGGGTTAGCTGAAGCTGCTTGGCTGGTCTAGTTAGGAAGGTTTAATAAACAAAACATAAATGAAAGGTTGTGTTAACAATGGCGTTAACCAAAGAAGAAGTATTTTTGAAAGCAAAAGAGGCGGATGTAAAGTTTGTACGCCTGCAATTCACCGATATTTTCGGGGTAATGAAAAATGTGGCGATTACTGTTGAGCAATTGGAAAAAGCCCTGGACGGTGAGATGATGTTTGACGGTTCCTCTATCGATGGCTTTGTTCGCATTGAGGAATCGGATATGTGTTTAAAACCGGACCCCAACACTTTTGCCGTATTTCCGTGGCGGCCCCGGGAAGGTTCGGTGGCCAGGTTAATCTGTGACGTATATAATGCCGACGGCACCCCTTTTGAAGGCTGTCCCCGCAACACTTTGCGGCGAGCTCTGGCAGAAGCCGCGGAGATGGGCTACACCATGAATGTAGGTCCGGAAGCTGAGTTTTTTCTTTTCCATACTGATGAGTCCGGTCGCCCTACCACCAATACACATGATAAAGCCGGGTATTTTGACCTGACGCCTGTGGACCTGGGTGAAAATGCCCGCCGTGATATGGTGTTGACCCTGGAGGAATTGGGTTTTGAGATCGAGGCTTCCCACCATGAAGTGGCACCCGGTCAGCATGAGATAGATTTCAAGTATGACGATGCGCTGGATATTGCCGATAAGATAATGACATTTAAGTTTGTGGTGCGCACCATTGCCCAACGGCATGGTCTGCACGCTACCTTTATGCCGAAACCTGTATATGGAATTGCCGGTTCCGGCATGCATATGAATCAGTCACTGTTTAAAGGAGATAAGAATGCTTTCTGGGATCCTGCCAAGCCGGACCAGTTAAGTGATGATTGTTTGTATTACATCGGTGGACAGATAAAACATGCCCGGGCCATGGCCGCGATTACCAATCCTACAGTCAATTCATACAAACGATTGGTTTCCGGGTTTGAGGCGCCGGTATACATTGCCTGGTCCTCCAGCAACCGCAGTCCATTAATCCGCATTCCGGCCAAGCGTGGCGTAAGCACCCGGATTGAGCTGCGCAACCCTGACCCGTCATGCAACCCATATTTGGCTATTGCTGTGGCCTTAAAGGCCGGCATTGACGGTATTAAGAACAAAATTAATCCGCCCGCATCTACAGATAAAAACATTTATCACATGACTAAGGAGGAACTGGCCAGCGAGGGGATTCCCAGCTTGCCCGCCGATTTGTTTGAAGCGGTACAGGAAATGAAAAATGATCCTTTAATGCGTGAAGCCCTGGGCAAGCACATTTTTGACCGTTATGTGGAAGCGAAACTAATTGAATGGGACCGGTTCCGGGTTCAGGTACATCCTTGGGAACTTGACGAGTATCTCGAAAAGTATTAAGGATGGCCTAGATAAAGGAATTTGTGAACCGGCTAACTCAATCTTAATTAGCCGGTTTACTGTTTTCAGTATATGTAATAAATTCACAAAAAAGAAAATAATTACAACTGCATGCGCCGCGAGGTTAACTGTGGCAATTATATTTAAATGATTAGTATATGGCAGGTGAACTGTATGAAAAGATATCCCAGAATACCTTCCGGCTGTGCTATCAGCGGGATGATTAACAAAAAGGGCGAGCGGGTTGCCGGCACCGACATCATTAAATCCATTGCGCTTATGCATGACCGTTCCAACGGTCTGGGCGGGGGCTTTGCGGCCTATGGTATTTATCCCGAGTACAGTGATTATTACGCCCTGCATGTTTTTTATGACTGCCTGAATAGTCGGGTGAAGGCGGAGGAATTTATTAACGAACATTTTAATGTTGACGTTAGTGAAATGATTCCTACCCGCAAAGTAAGCGTCATAACCAACCCGCCCATTATCTGGCGCTATTTTGTGCAGCCGAAAAAAAACCGGTTGGTATCTTCCGAACTTGCGGAAGAGGAGTTTATGGTGCGCTGTGTGATGAAAATCAACAGCGAGTATGAAGGCACGTACATTTTTTCCAGCGGCAAAAACATGGGCGCCTTTAAAGGAGTGGGTTATCCCGAGGATATTGGCGAATTCTACCGTTTGGACGAGTATAAGGGTTATGCCTGGACAGCCCACGGCCGGTTCCCCACCAATACCCCCGGGTGGTGGGGCGGCGCTCATCCCTTTACCCTCCTGGACTGGTCTATTGTCCACAACGGTGAAATCTCTTCTTATGATGCCAACCGCCGGTTTCTCGAAATGTACGGCTACAAATGCACCTTGCAGACTGATACCGAAGCTATCACTTATATTTTTGATTTTCTCCTGCGCCGCCATGGCTTGCCTTTGGATATTGCTGTGGCTACCGTGGCCGCGCCACTCTGGAAGGAAATCGAACGTATGGATGAAGATAAAAAAGAACTGATAAAAGCCCTCAGGACTGTATACAGCAGCCTGTTGGTGAATGGTCCCTTTTCCATTATACTCGGCACCAAAAACGGTATTGTTGCACTTAATGACCGGATAAAACTGCGCTCAATGGTGGCCGCTACCAAAGGGGATACTTTGTATGTGGCCAGTGAGGAGTCTGCTATTCGGGAAATATGCGCTAATCCTGACAAGGTATGGGTGCCCAAAGGCGGCGAACCGGTCATTGGATTGCTGGAAGGGGTGGAAAAGTTATGAGTCTGCATTTCGGCGCACCTGATTTTTTAATTGAACGGAACGAAGCTCGCTGTATTGACTGTCAGGTATGTGTCAATCAGTGTGCAAATCTAGCCCATGAGTTTGATGCTGACGCAGGCCGGGTGGTATCTGATGAGGCAAAGTGTGTTAATTGCCACCGCTGCACGGAGCTTTGTCCTACCAATGCCATTATTATCAGAAAAAATCCACACGAATTCAAAAGTAACGCCAACTGGACCGGAGAAGCCATTAAGGCAATTTACAAACAGGCGGCAACCGGCGGGATTTTGCTGGCCGGAATGGGTAATGACAAAGACTATCCGATATACTGGGACCGGCTGCTGCTAAATGCCAGCCAGGTAACTAACCCATCCATCGACCCGCTGCGGGAGCCTATGGAGTTAAAAACCTTTCTGGGGCGGAAGCCGGAAGCGATTAAGATGAAGGACGGCAAACTGGCGGAAAAACTGCCGCCGCAGTTGGAACTGGATATACCCATAATGTTTTCGGCCATGTCGTTTGGCTCTATTAGCTTAAATGCTATTACTTCCCTGGCCAGGGCGGCTGAAGCGACCGGCACCTATTATAACACCGGGGAAGGCGGTTTGCACCGCAGCCTTTACAATTATGGCCGGAATACCATTACTCAGGTGGCCTCCGGGCGTTTCGGGGTGCAATCCGAATACCTGAATGCCGGGGCGGCCATAGAAATCAAAATCGGCCAGGGTGCCAAGCCGGGTATAGGCGGGCACCTGCCGGGAGAAAAAGTAGGTTATGAAGTATCCGTAACCCGGATGATCCCACAGGGTTCAGACGCCATCTCGCCGGCCCCTCATCATGATATATACTCTATTGAAGACCTGCGCCAGCTGATTTATTCGCTCAAAGAAGCTTCTAATTATGAAAAACCTATTTCGGTCAAAATAGCTGCAGTGCATAATGTGGCGGCCATTGCTTCCGGGATGGCTCGGGCCGGTGCGGATATAATTGCCATTGACGGACTTAGAGGCGGCACCGGGGCTACCCCTTTAAGAACCCGGGAAAGTGTGGGGATTCCAATTGAACTGGCTTTGGCCGCGGTGGACTCCCGTTTGCGGGCTGAGGGTATCAGAAACCAGGTATCCCTGGTCATTGGTGGCAGCATCCGCAACAGTGCCGATATTGTCAAAGCTATCGCCCTGGGCGCCGATGCCGTTTATATCGGCACCGCAGCCCTGATTGCCTTGGGCTGTCATATGTGCCAGAAGTGTTATACCAATAAATGCAATTGGGGTATAGCCACCCAGGATCCCAACCTGACTAAGCGCCTTAATCCTGATATTGGCGCTCAGCGGGCGGCTAATCTACTGCGGGCGTGGGCCCATGAGATCAAGGAACTCCTTGGCGGGATGGGCATTAATGCCGTGGAAAGCCTGCGCGGCAACCGCCTGATGCTGAGGGGTGTCAACCTGTCCCGGCAAGAGTTGGCTATCCTTGGCGTCAACATGGCCGGGGAGTAAGGAGGATAGTCATGAAAAGAGTTTATGCCAGAGAAGAATACTGCGCCGGGTGTAAATTGTGCGAGGTACACTGCATTGTGGCGCATTCCGCGTATCCCAAAGATATTATCAAGGCTTTTAAACTTCAGCCAAACAGGCCGATGGCTAGAGTTATGGTGGAGGAAAACCGGCCATTGACCTTTGGCCTGCAGTGCCGGCAATGTGAACAGGCATATTGTGTTAAAGCCTGCATTACCGGCGCTATGTATAAAGATCCGGCCGGGCTTGTGAAGAATCGTGCCGAACGCTGTGTCGGCTGCTGGACGTGCATCTTGGCCTGTCCTTACGGTGCAGTTCTGCGGGATGAAGCCGGCAGGAAAGTAGCTGCTAAGTGTGACCTCTGCACTGAACAAAATATTGAACCGGCTTGTGTTGCTCACTGCCCTAACGGGGCTCTGGTTTATTCCGAAGCGGCGCCGGACCGGGAAAATGACCGGTCAAAGGAGGTGCGATAAATGGATTATGTAATAATTGGCAACTCTGCAGCGGCCATCGGGGCCGTAGAAGGTATTCGCCAGGCAGATAAAAAGGGGCAAATCATCATTATTTCCGATGAGCCCTACCATACTTATTCCAGGCCGCTGATTTCCTATTATTTAGCTGGCAAGGTGACCGAGGATAAAATGGTTTATCGGGACACCGGCTTTTACGAAGCCTACGCGGTTAACACGCTGCTGGGCCGTAAAGCCTTAGCGGTGGATACTAAAGGAAAGACGGTGGCATTAGCTGGCGGAGATACTGTCAAATATGACAAACTGCTTATTGCTACTGGCGGCAAACCGATTATGCCACCAATAAAGGGCCTGGATAAAAACGGCATTTACCCCTTTCTTAAGTATGACGATGTCAGGGCTATTCAGGAAGCGGCCGTGCCCGGTAAAAAAGCGGTGATAATAGGCGCCGGGCTTATTGGGCTCAAGGCGGCAGAAGCGCTCCTGAAGCTGGGACTGGACATTACTGTGGTGGAAAAGGCGAATCGGGTATTGAGCGCTATTCTGGACGAAGCAGCCGGAGCCATGGTTCAGGGTTTTCTAATCGATGCCGGGATAAAGTTTGAACTGAATACAACTGTTGTTGAGGTAGCCGGCCAGCAAAAGGCAACCAGTGTAACGCTGGAAAACGGTAATAAATTAGACTGTGACTTGCTGGTCGTGGCCATTGGGGTGCAGCCCAATACTGATGTGGTGCAGGGCACTGAGATCCAGGTGCAAAATGGTATTGTGACGGATGAACGGATGCAAACCGGGGTGGCGCATGTTTATGCCGCCGGGGATGTGGCTGAGGGTTATGACCTGGTATATGGCATGAAACGGGTGCTGCCCCTTTTGCCTAATGCATATATGCAGGGTGAAGTGGCCGGCCGCAATATGGCCGGTGCCGATACCGTATATGCCGGCGGCGTGGCCATGAATGCCATTGGTTTTTATAACCTGCCCATGCTTACCGCCGGGATTATAAAGCCTGCTGCCGATGATTGCGAAGTGTTTGTTGAAGCTGACCCGGCTGCCCGCACTTACAGGAAAATCATCGTCAAAGACAACCGGCTGGTAGGTTATATCTGTCTGAATAAGGTGGACCGGGCCGGTATCCTTACCGGTTTAATCAGAGAAAAAACAGATGTCGCTGCCTTTAAAGACGCACTTATCAAGTCAGATTTCGGTTATGTCCATTTTCCGCAGGGCCTGAGGCAGGAGCGGTTGTTGGGGGGGATTACGGGATGACGACCAAAATTGATGCCAAAGGGATATATTATAGACAACTGAATGACCGCATACAGCAGGAGGTCGGAGCAGGGGCGGATAAAATTGTCCTGGAAAACATCAATGGCCAGCGTTACATCGGAACCCGGCTTGACCGACCGGTGCATATAGATATTTACGGAGTGCCGGGTAATGACCTGGGTGCTTATATGGACGGGGCCACGATTATTGTCCATGATAACGGCCAGGATGCTATTGCCAATACCATGAACGATGGAAAAATTGTGGTGCACGGCCACGCCGGAGATGTCCTTGGATACGCTATGCGCGGTGGCAAGTTGTTTGTCAGGAGCAATGTCGGTTATCGGGTAGGCATTCATATGAAGGAATACCGGGACAAAGTGCCGGTGCTGGTGGCCGGCGGCACTGCCGGAGCGTTTTTTGGCGAATATATGGCCGGTGGGATTTTGGTATTACTGGGCCTTGGCCGCAAGCCGGACGAGCCTATAGCCGGTGACTATCTGGGTACCGGGATGCACGGCGGGGTAATTTATGTTCGTGGGGAAGTGGATACAAATCGAATTGGTAAAGAAGTATCCGTTTTTGACCTGGATCGGGCAGATGAGGAAAAACTAACAGAGGTCCTCACTGAATACAGTAAGGACCTGGGCTTGGATTACAAAGAAATAATGCGGGAAAAATTTGTTAAATTGCTGCCGGTCTCTCATCGGCCATATGGGAATATGTACGTTCATTGGTAATACTAACCTGTATTTCCGGCCAGTTGAGTGACTCGTAGCCAATAAAAGGATTCCAGGCCCGGACCGTATATATGCCGGGCGGCACCGGCTGGCCCAGATTGTTGGTCTGGGGCCAGAATTCCCGGTAGGCCACGCTTTGACCCGGGCGCAAGACAACAGTTTCGGTGACCTGAATAAAAACCTTGTCGTAAGACCAGCGCCATATTTCCTGATTGCCGGCATATACGGCAAAATCATAACGCTGGGAGGTAGGGTAGGTAAAAAATACCGGCCGGAGCGATAGGTTGGCTTTAAGCAGGGTTAGGTCCACCGGGAAACCAGACTGATATACGGGCCGGCCGGCAAACAGAAGATTTATTACCGGTCCGTGTCTTGTAAAATCAGTATGCATTTAGTTTCCTCCTCATTTTTATTCCTTTTTCCATTTTATGTGCCAAGATGGCAGGGAGTGCGTCTGAAAAAAACAATAGCAGTCAAGCCTTATTGACATAAATATAGACCGAAGTGTATAATATAGTATATATGCGTGTATATACGCTTTGCTTGCAGGGAGGTGCGCTTAGTGGCGGAAGTTAAGAGGATCATGATTAGCCTGCCGGATAATTTATTGCGCGAGGTGGATGGGATAGCGGCCGCGGAGAAGCTTAACCGGAGTGAATTTATTCGCGAAGCAATGAAACTGTATATTCAGGAAAGAAAGCGACGGACTATTCGCGAGCAAATGAAAAAAGGTTATCTTGAGATGGCCAGAATAAACCTGGCGCTGGCGGGCGAAAGCTTTGAAATAGAGCATGAGGTAACTCGCCTCTTTGACGAAAGACTGGCGGAGGGCAAATAATATGCTAATCCGGAGAGGTGATATCTTCTTTGCCGACCTGAGTCCGGTTGTGGGTTCGGAACAGGGAGGGACCAGGCCTGTGCTGGTATTGCAAAACGACATTGGTAACCAATATAGTCCGACCACGATAGTTGCAGCAGTAACATCTCAAATAAGCAAAGCCAAGTTACCGACTCATATAGAAGTCCCAGCCCGCTTAAGCGGGCTGGAAAAAGACTCCGTCATTTTATTGGAGCAGATCCGCACCATTGACAAAAGCCGCCTGATGGAAAAAGTGGCCTCTCTGAATGATGATGCCATGGAACGGGTTGGGCAGGCTATTGAAATCAGTCTGGGATTGATAGAAATCTAATATACACATAGCTTAAGGAGGAAACGGCAGGCATCTATAGGGTGTCTGTTTTTTGCTGTAAAAAATACATTTGCGGGGAGTTAGCACATAAGCTGATAGAAAAGGATAATTGGGGTAGATTGATGGATAGAAATGGCAGATTGAAGGTTTTGGGCAAGGGGGTTTTTGGCACAGTTGTGCAATTAAATGAACATATTTGTATAAAGGTCAATAAAGACGCGGCAAACAACCGCAGAGAAAGCCAACTGTATCAAAAGTACCGGCATTCCCTGTTGTTCCCCAAAATATATGGCACCGGTAAAAATTATATTGTCATGGAATTAATTAAAGGAATTTCACTTAGTGATTACCTGGATAAGGGAAAAACCCTTGACCAAAAGTGGCTGCAAGCTCTGCTGGAAATGTTTGCGGAAGGTCGGGATATCGGTCTAGAGCTTAATCCCAATACCCGGCATATCATTTTGACCCGCGATAACAGGGTCAGATTAGTGGATATCGAGGATATTGATAAGTTTGCCTCGGTAAAACCTTATATGCTGTTTCATCGTTTGGATAAACACGGACAAAAACAGGTTTTGCTGGAATATGTTAAAGAACATAACCGAGCTTTGTACGATTGCTGGATGGAAAAGCGGTAGTAGGGCGCTGCAATCATATAATTTGGGGGTGACAATTTATGCGGCCGGTTATTGGCATTACTTGTTCCCTGGAGCAAAACACGGACCGTTCCTATTTGGCGCAAGATTACGTGCGGGCGGTGGAAGCGGCGGGCGGAGTGCCTGTTGCTTTGCCGGTATTAAAAAACGTGGCTTTGGTGCCGCAGCACCTGTCAGGCATTGACGGGTTGCTGCTTTCAGGCGGAGTAGATGTAGACCCCCGATTCTTTGGTGAAGAACCGCAGCCGTGGCTGGGGGAAATAACTCCGGAACGGGATTGGTATGAATTGGAGCTGGTTGGTCAGGCGTTGGAGCGTAAAACACCAATGCTGGCCATTTGCCGCGGCATGCAGGTTTTAAATATTGCCGCCGGCGGCAGTATCCATCAGGATATTAGCCGGGGGGTCCGGAATTCTTTAAAACATAGTCAGCAGGCACCACGCTGGTATCCCAGCCATTGCGTCGATATACTGCCGGGGACACGCCTGGCTGCCATTTTTCAGAATGCCCCGCTGCGGGTGAACAGTTTTCATCATCAGGCCGTCAAGCTGCCGGCACCGGGTTTTGCCGTAACCGCCAGGAGCAGTGATGGGGTTATTGAAGCAATTGAACATATGGCGGCAGTATTCACTTTAGGCGTACAGTTTCACCCGGAATGCATGTGGGAGCGGGATAAAATCTTTCTGGAACTGTTCCGGGCCCTGGTTGAGGCTGCCAGTGTGGCAAACAATCCCGCATAAATCCGGAATTGAGGCAGGATTTTTCCCTCCCGGTGGCATAATAATACAGTTATGACTTTATACCCGGGTGGAGGCTGCAAAAATGACCGAAGTAGCGGTAGTGCGGTGTTCTGATTACTGTCAGGAAAAAGTGGACGAGGCTGTTGCAGAATGTTTGGAACTAATAGGCGGACTGACAAAATGGGTCAGGCCGGGTGACCGGGTATTGCTAAAGGCCAATGTATTGAGTGCCAAACCGCCGGCGGCCGGGGTTACTACACACCCGGCGGTAATTAAAGCAGTGATTAGGGCGGTGTACAAGGCCGGGGGCATCCCGTTGGTGGGGGACAGTTCCGGCGGGATGATTGCCGGTCAGTCGCCTACGCGTGTATCCCTGGTGACTTCCGGCATACAGGCGGCCGCTGAGGAGGCGGGTGCTCAGGTAATTAACTTTGATATGGCCGGGGTGCAAGAAGCTCCTAATCCCGGTGGCCGGATTCCGATATATTATATTACCCGGCCGGTCTTTGAGGCTGATGTGGTGATTTCACTGCCCAAACTGAAAACTCACTCCGCCACCCTATTTACCGGGGCGGTAAAAAACATGTACGGTACTATCCCAGGCTTCCGGAAGGCGGAGTATCACCGTTTAGTGCCAAAGCCGGAGGAATTTGCTGGGGTGCTGGTAGATATTTTTGCCCGTTCACGGACTAAACTGGCTATTATGGATGGTATAACAGCTATGGAAGGTAATGGGCCTGCAGCCGGGCCGACCCGCAATCTGGGGCTGCTGCTGGCAAGCAGCGATTGTGTGGCTTTAGATGCGGTAGCCTCGGCAATTATCGGTTTTCGGCCGGTCCAGATTGCCACCACCCGCATTGCCGGGGCCAGAGGGTTGGGTGAGGCTGACCTTGATAAAATTACGGTACTGGGCGCAAACCTGCAGGAATTGCTGGTAAGTGATTTTAAATTGCCTACCAATACCATGCTGGAAAGCATGCCGGGCTTTATTACCAGCAGCCTCTTGGGTGTGCTAAGGGCCAGGCCTGTTGTGGAAAAGGCCAAATGCACCGGCTGTGCCTTTTGTGTCCAGAGTTGCCCGGTTGGAGTAATGCGGCTTAAGGAAAAGGTGCCGGTTATCGAATATGACCAATGTATTGCCTGTCTTTGCTGTCAGGAACTGTGTCCGCAGCAGGCAGTGGAGTTAAAACAACATCACCCAGTCGGGAAATTGCTTGCGGCTGTTTTAAAATACCGCAAACGCAGACGAAACAGGAGGTATTAATGATTACTAATGTAATTGCCAAAGAACTGGGAGTCAACCAGCGGCAGGTAGACAGCACCGTTAAACTGCTCGATGACGGCAACACTATACCGTTTATTGCCCGTTATCGGAAAGAAGCCACCGGTGAACTGGATGAAAATGTCATTAGGGAGATTGCGGACCGGCTGATCTATCTGCGTAATTTGGAGAACCGCAAGGAGGAAGTTTTGAAAAGCATTACCGAACAGGAAAAGCTTACCCCTGAACTGGAAGCTGCTGTAAGGGCGGCTGTTAAGCTTCAGGAAGTGGAAGACCTGTACCGGCCGTACCGGCCCAAACGGCGTACCAGGGCAAGTGTGGCTAAAGAAAAGGGGTTGGCACCTCTGGCGGAGCAGATGTTGATGCAGCATAAGCCGGCTGCTGCGGATGTTGCAGGGTCGGGCAACGCAGCAGATGATGCGGCGGTTTTTATTACGGCTGCAGCCACGCCCTTCGTAAATCCGGACGCCGGGGTGGCGACGGTAGAGGAAGCGCTTGCCGGGGCCAAAGACATTGTAGCCGAAACTGCGGCAGACGATGCCGATACCAGAAAAACCTTGCGCCGGTTAATGTTTCAAAAAGGGCACCTGGTGACTGCTGCCAAAGATACCACTAAAGAAACCGCACCTGTTTATCAGATGTATTATGAATACCGGGAGCCGGTGCAGCGTATCCCGCCGCATCGAATACTGGCCGTTAACCGGGGTGAGCGGGAAGAAGTACTTACTGTCAGCATCGAAGCCGCAGAAGAGGAAATGCTGCTGCCGGTTCGGCAAAAGTGGGTAAAAAACAATGGCAGTCCTTGGTCGCCTTATGTTGAAGAAGCAGTGCGGGATGCTTATAAAAGATTGATTGCACCTGCTATTGAGCGGGATATCCGTAACCAGCTTACTGAAAGGAGCGAAGAACAGGCCATCCGGGTTTTTTCCGCTAACCTGCGGCCCTTATTGCTGCAGCCGCCGGTGCGGGGTAAAACAGTGCTGGGTATTGACCCCGGCTTTCGCACCGGATGTAAATTTGCCGTAGTAGATGATACCGGCCGGGTGCTGGATGTAGGTGTAATGTACCCCCATCCGCCCCAGAACAAGCGGCCGGAAGCAAAAAAGATAATTGCCGGGCTGCTTGAGCGTTTCAAAGCGGAGTTGATTGCTATCGGCAACGGCACCGCCTGTCGGGAAACGGAGGCTGTGGTGGCTGAGCTAATTAGTGAGCTGCCGGGGCAGGAGGTATTTTATACCATTGTCAGTGAAGCCGGGGCATCGGTTTATTCCGCCTCTAAGGTGGCCGGCGAGGAATTTCCTCAATATGATTTGTCGCTGCGCAGTGCCGTGTCCATTGCCCGCCGGTTGCAGGATCCACTGGCCGAACTGGTGAAAATTGAACCTAAAGCTATTGGGGTGGGTCAATACCAGCATGATGTGAATGCCAAACAATTGGCGGAATCCCTGCACGGGGTGGTAGAATCCTGTGTTAACGCTGTCGGGGTGGATCTGAATACGGCATCTCCGTCGCTGTTGCAGTATGTTGCCGGGTTAAAACCAGCGGTGGCCAAAAGTGTCGTAGCTTACCGGGAAACCAACGGCAAATTCAAACGGCGGGCCGAATTGAAAAAAGTCCCCCGGCTGGGGGAGCAGACTTTCATCCAGTGTGCTGGCTTCATTAGGCTGCCGGAAGGCATCAACCCGTTGGAAAATACGCCGGTGCATCCAGAATCCTATCAATTGGCGGAATCAATATTGCAGCACATCGGTTATGGGCTGGCTGAATTTATTCCGGCCAAAATGCCGGAAATCAGAGCAAAACTGGCTGCGCTGGAGGTGCCGGAACTGGCGGCCCGTCTTGAGGCCGGCGTACCTACAATCCGGGACATTTTGGAGGCCTTGCAAAAACCCGGGCGCGACCCCCGGGAGGAACTGCCGAAGCCTATTTTCCACCGCGAAGTCACTTCCCTGGAAAGTCTAAAAACGGGCATGGTGCTTAACGGTATAGTCCGCAATGTGGTGGACTTCGGGGCATTTATTGATATTGGCGTAAAACATGATGGTCTCGTACATATATCTCAGTTGAGCGAAAAATTTATCAAGCATCCTATGGAGGCGGTGGCTGTTGGTGACAATGTCAAAGTCCGCGTGCTGTCGGTTGACCTGCAGCGGGAACGGGTCAGTTTGTCCATGCGGGAAACCGGCCCTGATAATCACGTAACGAAAGGGGACTGAAATTGCATACCGAAGAAATTTTAAAAATCGCCCTGGACCTGGCCGGCCTGAAGAAGACGCCACCGGATTCCGGCGTTGTGGTGCCTGGTAAAAACATAAAAAAAGTGGCCTGCGGAATAGATATGGAACTGGCGGAAATGCTCCTGGCCAGGGAATTGGGTGCCGATGCGGTGATTACGCATCACCCTAAAGGCGGCCGCCCAATGGTGGACTTTCATCTGGTGATGACTAATCAGATTGACCGCATGGTGTTAGCCGGAGTACCTGTCAACAAGGCCCAAAAGGTTTTACAGGAAAGGGTGGAACAGGTGCATCGGGCCCATCATGTTGGCAATTACGATCGGGTTGCTTCTGCCGCGCGGCTTTTAGGCATGCCGTTTATAACCATTCACAGCCCGGCTGATGTGCTGGCGGAACGGATAGTACAGGAACATCTTGATGCCAGACTGCGAAACCGGCCAAAAGCGAAATTACAGGATGTCCTGAATGCCCTTGAGGAAATCCCAGAATACAGGCGTACGCTGGCTAAACCTTTAATCAGGGTGGGCAGTGCCAAAGATTATGCCGGCCGGGTATTTGTTACCATGGCCGGTGGCACCGGCGGCGGCAAAAATGTTGCTCGCGCTTATTTTGAAGCCGGCGTGGGAACACTGGTATGTATGCATATGCCTGACGAGACCATAAAAGCAGTAAAGGAGCAAAATATAGGCAATGTTATTGTTGCCGGCCATATGGCCAGTGATTCAGTAGGCATCAACCGGGTCATCGCCGCTTTAGAAGAAAAAGGGCTGCAGGTGTTTCGTATGAGCGGCGTGATTGATCCACTGGGGGAGGAGATATAATGCTGGCCATAATAAATGGAAAAGTGCTGACCATGGCCGGAGCCAGCTATGAGCGAGGTACCGTATTGATTGAAAACGGACAAATAAAGGCGGTGGGTGAGCGCATTAGAGTGCCTATAGCGGCCCAAACCGTTGACGCGGCCGGTAAGATAGTCATGCCCGGCCTAATCGACCCTCATTGTCATGTGGGGATTTTTGAGGAAATTTACCGGGTGGAGGGCAGCGACGGGAACGAAAATACCGACCCCATAGCACCGCACCTGCGCGCTATAGATGCTGTTTTTCCGGAGGATGAAGGCTTCCGAGATGCGTTGGCCGGAGGTGTCACCACCGTCGTTACCGGACCAGGCAGCGCCAATGTTATTGGCGGAGAAATGCTGGCCATGAAAACCTGCGGACAGGTGATAGATAAAATGGTAATCAGGGCGCCGGTAGGTTTAAAGGTTGCTTTTGGTGAAAACCCCAAACGAGTTTACGGCAGTCAGCACAAGACCCCCATGACCCGGATGGCAACTGCTGCCCTTCTTCGGGAGACGCTGACCAAAGCGCAAAACTATATGGCTAAAAAGCAAAAAGCGGCCCAGGATGCACACCAGGTTTTTGAAAAAGACCTGAAAATGGAAACCCTGCAGCGGGTGCTTGCCCGGGAAATACCTCTGCGTGCCCATGCCCACAGGGCAGACGATATCATGACTGCTCTCCGGATTGCGGCGGAATTCAATTTGCGGCTGATTATCGAGCATTGTACGGAAGGCTATAAAATTGCATCGGAACTGGTGGAAAAAAATATTCCGGCAATTGTGGGGCCTATTGGCACTACCCGGTCAAAGGTGGAACTCAAGGACCGCATGCCGGAAACTGCGGGTCTGCTGGCCCGGGCCGGGGTTAAAATAGGCATTATGACTGATCACCCGGTGATACCGATAGAAAATTTAAGCCTGAGTGCAGCTATGGCTGTCAGGGCCGGTTTGGATGAAGAAACTGGCATGCGGGCAATTACCAGCCAAGCCGCGGAAATTGTGGGCATCGCCGACCGGGTAGGCAGTTTGGCGCCGGGCAAAGACGCCGATATTATTATATTAAGCGGCCCGCTATTTGAATTTAAAACCTGTGTGGAACGGGTATTCATAAATGGAGAACAGGTATTCATAAATGGAGAACTAGTATTGTAAAGGGTGCTCAAGGGGATGTCGATATATTGATTTTGTAAGTTTTTCCCGATTTTTGTCGGAAAAAACTTATGTCGAAAAGGAAGGAAAGGAACAAGCACTGTCGAAATGAAGTAAATAATTGGCAATTTTGTTTTGCGCTAGACTTTTATCGGGGGGCACCTGAAATGAAATCTGTGATTATGAATATTGTTGTAATTGATGATCAGGTCGGGGTTAGATATTTACTGGATACGCTGGTGAAAGAGGAAGGGCATAATTCCTATACCGGGGCTAATGGAGCGGAAGCCGTGGAACTTGTCCGTGCTTATCAGCCGGATTTGGTATTTATGGATATCAAAATGCCGGTAATGGACGGTACCCAGGCGCTGGAAAAGATAAAAGAACTGGGATTGCATGCGGACGTTGTGATGATGACCGCTTTTACGGAAAAAGAAGTGATTGACAAGGCTTACCGGAACGGTGCCGTTAAATGTATTATTAAGCCTTTTGATATCAATGATGTGCGGGCAATAATCCGGGATTACAGTAAACGGGTTGCCGTCAAAAAAGCCTTTACCAGATGATTCAGGGGCAGCTATCCAAAAACCAAAACATTAGGCCAACAGGAAAACAAATCTGTTGGCCATTTTTCATGCTTTTCGGACAGGGTTTTGTGCAGTAATGTCGAATAAAAGAAATATTCGTTGAAAATCAAAGGAGGTGAAAGCGTGGCAAAAAAGACTATGCTCATTGCGGCATTAGTATTACTGGTGATGATAGTTGGGGGATGTAGTAAATCCGCGAATTCGTCCGGCTCCGGAGCCGGTGAAAAGCAAAAAAGAGACCCGGTGTATCAGACAGCAGATACTATTCTTAAATTAAAGGAAGAAAAACGCTGGGCAGAACTTTACACTTACCTGCACCCAGACGTGCAGTCGGCAGTATATAAAGATGAGTTTGTCAAAACCCGTACCGCTGAATCACAGCGGACCAAGGTTAAGTATAAGGAGTATACTGTTAAAGAATATAAAATGCTAAAAGCATGGCGTGATAACCTGGAGGCCGGCAAAATTTACGCCGATGTGGCGGAGGTTGCTTATACGGTCCGGGTGGAAACTGCAGTTGGTGAAAAAGAGATTGGTAACACTATGCATTTGGCCAGGACCGATGACGGTCAATGGAAATATCTTTGGATGCTTAGATAATCGGCAGTTTTACCTTAGTCAGCCGGCTGTTTTTATTAAACAGGCGGCTGATTGTTTAGCGTTAGCTTTCTTGCACCCGGCGTGGGGGGAGGTTATAATTAAATGCAAAAGGCCTGCACATTTAAAATGCAAGCCTGAGCGAAAGGGTCCGGCATTTAGCATGAATTATTTTCGCCGGAGAAGATTAAAAGGATCAGAATCAGGAAAATGGCAAAAACGCCGGTGCCACCGTTACATTTAAAACCGCCCATAATGTTATCCCTCCTTTTTTGTTTACTTTATCTTATGGATGATTTTGATTAAATGTGCAAGAATGAAATGAAAAGAAACAGAGAAGATTTGCCGGTTAGAGGTGTTTACCGTGTAGTGGCTGACGGGTATATTAGGTAGTGGAGATGATCGTGATGGCAGACAGGACACACATGATAGACAGGACTGAGATGGCAGGCGCAGCGGCGTTTAAATGGCGGAACCATTTTACCGAGGCTACTATGGCCCTTGGTGAAAAACTGGGTCGTTTGCTCAAGGGCGGCGAAGTGATAAGTCTTAGCGGAGACCTCGGTGCCGGTAAGACCCATTTTGCCAAAGGGGTAGCCAGAGGATTGGAGATTACCGGCACCGTGACCAGCCCGACTTTTACTTTAATTAATGAGTATTCCGGTCGGCTACCGCTATATCATGTTGATGCTTATCGTTTGGCGGGCATTGAGGAAGCATATGACCTTGGCCTGGAAGAATATATTTATGGAGAAGGGGTCACATTGGTGGAGTGGCCTGACCGGTTAGCCGGCTTACTGCCTGCAGATCTTCTGGTAATAGAAATAACCCGGGTTGACGGTGAAAATGAGCATACCCGGGAAATCAGTTTTTTCCCGGGGCCAGGTTATATTGAGTTGGTCCGGATGCTAAGTGGGGAGTTGAAGAACCGTGTTCGTACTGGGGATTGAGACCGCCACCGGGGTAGCCGGGGCGGCGGTGGTAAATAAAGACCGGTTGGTGGCGGAACGGTTTGTACATAACAAAAAAACTCATTCGCAAAATTTGCTGCCGATGATTCAGCAGGTGCTGGCTGATGCCGGCATTAGTACCCGGGAACTGGGCGGGATTGCGGTAAGCGGCGGGCCGGGTTCCTTTACCGGGCTGCGCATAGGGATGGCTACGGCCAAAAGCATGGCCCAGGTATTAAAAATCCCTGTTGCCGCCGTGCCCACTCTTGAGGCGCTGGCCTGGAATGCGGCCGGGGTGGCCGGGATAATCTGTCCAATTTTGGATGCCCGCAAGCAGGAGGTTTATACCTGTTTATATACCTCTGTCAACGGCGTGCCGGTTCCGGTCAGCGAACCCGGGGCGCTGTCTTTGACGGAACTGATTAGCTTACTGAATTCGCTGGAAAAACCTGTTACTTTGCTGGGTGACGGTGTACCTGTATATGGAACGGAGATTTGTCGCGATAGCAACGCAAGCATCAGTATTGCCGGCAGTATTAACCTTTTTTGCCGGGCGGCTGCGGTAGCCGAACTGGGCCGGCGGATGATTGCCGATGGCCGGGCGGGTGATGCGCTGACGCTGCAGCCGGTTTATCTCAGACGACCGGAGGCGGAAGTTACCTGGGACCGGAAGCAGGGTGTTGCCGATGCGCTATAAATTTGCACCGATGAACCCCCGGCATCTTGATGAGGTGTTGGCTATAGAAAACAATTCGTTTCCTACCCCGTGGTCGCGCACGGCTTTTATGCATGAATTGCTGCACAATGATTTCGGGTATTATATTGTGGCCCTGGACGGCAAAAAAGTTGCCGGTTATGCCGGTTTATGGGTAGTCCTTGATGAAGGGCACATTACAACTATAGCCGTGCATGAAGATTACCGGCGGCAGCAGCTGGGTACCGGTTTGCTGGCCGAATTATTCCGTGAAGGCCGGTGTCTGCATTGTACCAAAATGACCCTGGAGGTTCGACCATCCAATCATGCCGCCCTGGAATTATATACCAAAATGGGCTTTATCCCTTATGGACGCCGTCCCGGGTATTATACTGACACCAAAGAGGATGCCATTATTATGTGGAAGGATGACCTTTAAAATTGATAAATAAAACTAATTCGGTGCGCATTCTTGCCGTTGAGACTTCCTGTGATGAGACTTCGGCAGCAGTGATTGCCGATGGCCGGGAAATACTGTCTAATATCATATCGTCCCAGGTGCCGGTACACCAAAAGTTTGGGGGGGTGGTACCGGAAATTGCTTCCCGTAAACATGTGGAATTGGTGAATGCCGTCGTGCAGGAAGCGCTGACTGTAGCGGGGACAACCTTTGAGCAGTTGACGGCCGTGGCTGTGACCTACGGGCCGGGCTTGGTTGGGGCCTTGCTGGTAGGTGTCTCTGCCGCAAAAGCTTATGCCTATACCCTGGGGCTGCCGCTGATTGGCGTAACGCATTGGGAAAGTCAAC
>CAZWUW010000042.1:0-26751 GCA_964636895.1 uncultured Eubacteriales bacterium | reverse complement strand
AACCATGCAACCGAAAACCAGGATAATTCCAACTTGCTGTAATGCCTGTGGTGGTCAAACCGGGGTCTTGGCCCACGTTGTGGACGGTAAAGTAGTCAAACTGGAACCAAATACGGAAAATCCTATTGGTATTGCTAATGTCTATGAGGATTTTATCAGGGAAAAAAGCCGGGGGGCCAGGATGTGTCCTAAGGGACTCAGCGCCATTAAACAGCTTTATGACCCTGACCGGCTGCAACAGCCTTTAAGGCGTAAGGGGGATAAGGGCTGGGAGGCGATAAGCTGGGAGGATGCACTGGACCTGGCGGCCGAAAAACTGGCTGGAATTAAAGCCAGGTATGGTCCGGAAAGCTTGCTGTGGTTTAGTGAAGACCATTCTTTTGTCCATATCCAGCAGGATTTTTGCCGGGCCTATGGTACGCCCAATTATTTGAATCATGCCAATCTGTGCGATGCAGCCAGAAAGGCCGGGTTTAAGCTGGTTCTGGGGGACGAACGGCCCATCGCCGACCTGGCAAATGCCGGCTATATACTCCTTTTTGGCTGGAACCCCTTAGCAGCTGTAAAATGGGCTTATCTCCCGGCGGCTCTTATGACTGCCGTGGAAAAGGGTGCCAGGCTGGTGGTGGTTGACCCGGTTTTTACAGCCACGGCTGCTAAAGCAAGTGAATGGGTGCCTATCCGTCCGGGAACCGATGGCGTTATGGCCTTGGCCATGGGTCATGTAATAGTGACGGAAAAGCTATATAATAAAGAGTTTATTGACCATTGGACGGTAGGTTTTTCGGCATATGCCGAACATGTGGCCGGGAAAACCCCGGAATGGGCCGCGGAAATTACCGGGGTGCCTGCAGCAACCATGCGCCGGCTGGCCAGGGAACTGGCGGCTAGCAAGCCGGCTGTGGTGGATACCTGGAGCGGGGTATCCCATTACTCCGCCGGGACTGAGGCCACCAGAGCCATTGCCATGCTGTTGGGGTTAACTGGTCAGATTGATGGTAAAGGAAATATGATGCTGCCGGCCAGAGTTCAGCCCAGGCATCGCCAGCCTTTAGCGGCCTGGCCGGAAATCAAGGCGCCGAGGGTTGATGGACGGGGGAGCAAATATCCCTTTGCCCATAGTTCCGGGGTTTATGTTGAGGCCAGGGAAGCGATGCTTACCGGAAAGCCTTATCAGCCCAGAGCGGCGGTATTTGTTTTTCAGAATTTTATTATGTCGGTGCCCAATACTGAAAAAAGTATCAGGGCGTTGCGTGAAATGGAGTTTGTTATGGCTGTTGACCCTTACCTTTCAGAAACAGCGGCTCTTGCCGACCTGGTAATACCGGGAACTCACTTTCTTGAGAGGTATGACTTGACCGCCAACTGGGTTAATTTTGCATCTGTTTCCTTACGCCAACCGGTGGTTCAACCCTGTCACGACGGACCTGCGGAATATGAATTTATCATGGCCTTAGCCCGGCGGCTGGGTTTGCCGGGTTTTGCCATGAGTTATGAGGATTATTTGGATGCCGAACTGCGAGCCGGCGCGGGGATCTCGCTGGATGAACTAAAAAACTTGCCGGGAGCGGTTTGGAACAGAGGTCCGACCTGTTTTCATAAATATCTTGAGCGGGGTTTTGCCACCTCCACAGGTAAATTTGAGTTTTTTTCCCGGGCCATGGTCGAAAAAGGCTTTAATCCCCTACCTGACCCTGGGCTGCCGGATACGGAGCAAAACAAGGATTACCCCCTGGCGCTGATTAACTGGAAGAGTGTTGAGCATACACATACCAGAACCCAGAATAATCCCTGGCTGATGGAAATGCGGGGGGATAATCCGCTATGCATGCACCCAGTGACCGCACAACGGCTGGGTTTACAAAACGGAGAGCGGGTTAAGATAGAATCCGCCACCGGCAGCGGGTATGCAACCCTGGAAATAACGCCCGAAATTCATCCCGAAGCTGTAGGCATGGCTTACGGGTTTGGTCATCGGGGTTTTGGCAGAGTAGCTGTCGGCAAGGGAACAGCTTTGAACATTTTTTATGCAGGCAAGGCGGAAGCATTGTCCGGACAGGCTATAAATAAAGAAGCCCGGGTCAGGGTGAGTAAAGCAGAGGTGGCGCAGCATGGCCAAGATAAACTTTAATTCCCGTCGCTGTATCGGTTGCAGGGCCTGTGAAGGGGCCTGCAAGCAGGAGCATGATTTGCCGGTGGGAGTTAAATGGCGAGTGGTTACCGGCAGCCTGGCAGGTGAATATCCCCGGCTGATTAAAAACTATAAATTCGTGGCTTGCCGGCACTGCGCCCAGTCCGCATGCATCAAGGTCTGCCCGGCCGGGGCTTTATTAAAAGAGGAAAAAAGGGGTATTGTAATGCTTGCCGAAAATAAATGTACTGGTTGCCGGGCCTGTGTTGAGGCTTGTCCGTTTAAGGCCATGAGTTTTGACCGGCAAAAAAATAAAGCCGCCAAGTGTACAATGTGTATGCATCGGCTGGAAGCAGGCCTTGTCCCGGCCTGTGTGCAGAGCTGTATGGGAGTGGCCTTGCATTTTGAAGAATAATTCACGACTCAAAAATAGAGGAATTTGCAAATAAATGTTGAATAAAAATCTTGAAAAAAACACACCACGCACACAGCGTTCATTACTTAACACAAAGTTAACACGGCTATAATGAATAAATAACATTTCTTTGATAAGCTAAGAGAGGTCGGTTTATGTTTTCCCCACAAGGTGTGGAATAAGGGAGGGCAAGCGTTGGAAGGGCACAAAATCAATGTAAATAATCTTAACCTTTTTTATGGCGACCAGCATGCATTAAAGGACGTTAACCTTTACATCAAGCCAAATTGTGTAACGGCCCTCATAGGACCGTCGGGATGCGGAAAATCTACTTTTTTGCGTGTACTGAACCGGATGAATGATCTGATTGATAATGTTAAGATTAACGGTGAAGTAATAGTTGATAACCAGAATATTTATGCTCCCGAGGTTGATGTGGTGCATTTGCGTAAGCGGGTTGGCATGGTGTTTCAGCGGCCCAATCCTTTTCCCATGAGCGTTTATGATAATATTGCTTACGGTCCCCCCATTCACGGGCTCAAGGACCGACACCTGCTGGATGAAACTGTGGCAAAGAGGTTAAAAAATGCGGCGCCTTGGGATTAGGTTTGTGACCGGCTGAAAAAACCCGCTATGGGGTTGTCCGGTGGTCAGCAACAGCGCCTTTGCATCGCCAGGCTGCTGGCCGTGGAGCCGGAAGTGCTGCTGATGGATGAACCGTCCTCCGCCCTTGACCCTATTTCCACGCTGAAAATTGAAGAATTAATGGTGGATTTGAAAAAGAAATACACCATTATCATTGTTACTCACAACATGCAGCAGGCAGCCCGGGTTTCCGATTATACCGCTTACTTCCTAAACGGTGAAATGGTGGAGTTTGATGAGACTGAGACCATTTTTACCCGACCCCGGGATCAGCGTACAGAGGACTACATTACCGGCCGGTTTGGATAATTTTGTAAAATTATTGGGCAACTATAATTTTGGGGGGAGAGTGACGGACAAAGTGAGTTCTACACGCCATGCTTTTGACCGGTCCCTGTCGGAACTGCAGCAAGAAATTCTCCGGATGGGCAGTTTGGTGGAACAGGCCATTTACAATTCCGTGCATTCGTTGGCGACAAAGGACGTAGATCTGGCGGAGCAGGTAATTTCCGGTGACCAAATAATTGATCAGTTGGAAACAGAGATTGAAGACAAGTGCCTGAAATTAATTGCCACTCAGCAGCCCATTGCCAAGGACCTGCGGCGTATCAGCACCGGGTTTAAAATCATCACCGACCTGGAGCGGATGGCCGACCATGCTGTAGACATTGCAAAAATCACCAAGCGTTTGGCCGGACAGCCGTTGATTAAGCCGTTGGTGGATATTCCACGGATGGCGAAAATTACTCAGCAAATGGTTAAAGATGGGCTTGACGCTTACGTGCAGTCTGATGTGGAGTTGGCCAAAAATCTTTGTGTGGCTGACGATGAGGTTGACCATATTTATTCCCAGATTTTTCGAGAATTGCTGACTTATATGATGGAAGACCCCCGGACTATTACCCAGGCCACTTACCTGCTTTTTGTGGGGCGTTATATTGAGCGTATTGCGGATCATGCCACCAATATAGCTGAGCGGGTTATTTACCTGGTGACCGGTGAGCGCCGGGACTTAAATGATTAGTTTTCTATGCCGCCGGTAGTCTGCTAAAGGAACGCGGTAATGAGTAAAATCCTCAGTGGCTGGATTAGTCACTGAGGATTTTTGTTAAAATGTCTGCACCTTAATCTCTGGTTATTGTTATTGCCAATACTTTCAGTTTATCAATAAAGTTTTTTAAATCTTTAACCGAACTACCGGTTTCGTTTACCGATACAGAAGACAGTTGAGGATATTTTTCGTCAAAAACAGTAATAGTTGCTACAAAATCTTTATCGTCTAATTTGCATGAAAACGTTATGCTGTTATCTACCACAGCTTCATCTGAGTATGATATTTGAATGTTCAATAATCCTCCCCCCTTTCCACGTTTTCATCTATTATTCGACAAAAGGGATGATTTCCCTGCCCGCACCATTTTCTTTCTCGCAATTTACATCTGATGAAGGATAAATGGGCAGAAATGTAGAATATACATACTGTTATAGCTTTTATACCGGGGGAGAGGAATAAACATGGGCGAACGGCCCGGGTATCGCAGCGGCAGCAGGAAGAAACGGTCTTTTGGCAAATCTGTTTCCTTATGCAATATTTTACTGTTGGTTATGGCCTTGTATATAGTCTGGCAGGGTATCAGCTTTACGCGGGATATAATCATGTCCCGGTTAATCAGGGCGGCAGAGGCCCGCTATGGGGTGATTGAAAAACTCTTGCCGGCAGAAGGTACATTAGTCAGAAACGAAAAAGTATTGCCGGCACCCAAAAATGGTAAACTGAAAATCCTTGTGCCTGAGGGGGAAAGGGTCCGGGTAGGGGCGGTGCTGGCCCAGGTAGCAGCACCGGCGATGGACAGCCGCAATGGTGAAACAATGTATAATATTGTTTCGCCGGTAGCAGGTATTGTAAGTTACCGCACCGATGGCCTAGAAGATGTTTTCACCCCTCGTAATCTGCAGGCGCTGCCTGTTTCCAAAATGCGCAGCATGGAAATCAAGACCAGCCTGCTTACTGAAGGAATGAGGGTGGAAGAAGGCAAACCGGCGGTCAGGGTAGTCAATAATCTCGCCCCCATTAATATTATTGGCATGATCGCGAAAGAAAAAGTTCCGCCTGACATACTTGAGGCGGGCCGGCAGGTTAAGGTCCGGTTTGACAAAAAGCAACCGGCACCTGTTTATCTTAGAGTGGCAGACAGTTATTTTCAGGGTCAGTCAAACCTATACAGGCTGGTTCTGCGAAATTACTCGGACAAATTTATAAATCCCCGCACCGTTTCTTTTGATATTATTCTGAAACGATATGAAGGGTTTATTGTGCCGGCTGGTGCCCTGCTGGAGAGAAAAGTTGAGACTATTGTTGAAGGAAACGTTAATAGAAAAGTAGAATCAGGAGAAATATTTATAATTTACAAAAAGTCGGTGAAACGTAAAAAAGTTGAAATAATCGGGCAGATTAATGATGAAGTTGCTGTTGGGGGTCTGGAACCGGGTGTGAGCATTGTGCAAAACCCCAAGTATGCCAGGGAAGGAAGTCTTTTCAGGAGCCCCTGAGCAGGCAATTTTGCCGTGGTCGATTACAGGAGGATCCCGCTATGGCAGACATCAAAGGCAATATCGCCGCTGTCCGGCAGGGCGTTGCTGCAGCAGCCGCCAGGGCCGGCCGGGACAGCACGGCTGTCAAAATTATTGCTGTTACGAAAACTATACCGATGGACAAGATAAAGACCGCCATTGCTTGTGGACTTGATACCCTAGGTGAAAATCGGGTCCAAGAAATGACGGCTAAAATGCCGGAATTGCCGGAAAAAGTGAGCTGGCATTTAATTGGCCACCTGCAGTCAAACAAGGTGAAGTATATTGCTGAACGCGTGAGTATGATTCATTCGCTGGACTCGCTATCCCTGGCGCGAGAGATTGATCGTCAGGGGGTTCGGCTGGGCAGGAGGATACCTGTGCTTGTGCAGGTAAATGTGGCCGGGGAGGCCACCAAATTTGGGCTAAGTGCCAACGAAGTGGCTGATTTTTTGGCTGCAGCCGGTGGTTATGATGGTTTGACGGTTAGCGGGCTGATGACTATGGCACCGTATTTAGCCGATCCTGAAGAAGCGCGTCCCGTTTTCCGGCAACTCCGGAAACTGAGTGAACGGTTGAAAACAATGGGTATTCCCGGTATTCGAATGGACTATTTGTCTATGGGGATGTCCAATGATTATAAAGTTGCGGTGGAGGAAGGGGCCAACTTAATCCGTATAGGCAGCCGCATTTTTGGAGAGAGATATTGAGAGGGGGAAGTTCAATGGCCGGAATTAAGGATAAAGTACTTGCTTTCATGGGTTTTGAAGAGGAAGAAGTGGAGATTATGGAAGACGAAATCATGGATCAGGAGGATACCCAACAACCAAAAAACAAAAAGAAGGGTACCTTGTTCAGTTTGCATTCCCAGAAAAACACCCGGGTGGTGGTCTGTGAACCTAAATCCTTTGATGAGTGTCAGACAATCGCGGACAACCTCAAAAACCACCGGGCGGTAATTATTAACCTGGAAAATGCAGATATGGAACTGGCCAAGCGGGTGGTGGATTTTATCAGTGGCACCACTTACGCATTGAACGGTAATATGCAAAAAGTAGGCAACGGCATTTTCCTGTTTGTGCCGAATAATATGGATATTGCCAGTGATGCAATGGATGCTGCTAAAGACAAAGACAAGGGAATTTTTACCTGGGTTCGTTAGGCATTGAGGAGGACTATTAATGTCTTTACATCAGCGAAAAATCGGTTTTACCGGGGCCGGTGCGATGGCGGAAGCCCTCTTTAAGGGTATGTTGACCAGCGGCCTATTTGCGCGTGAGGATATAATTGTTTCGGATATAGATGCAGCCAGGCTGGACTACTTGGCGGCAGAATATGGTATAAAAACGCTGACAGATAATAAAGATATAATGAGGATAGCGGATATCATTGTATTGGCAGTGAAACCGGCGGTTATACCGGCGCTGCTGGAGGAGACCGGTTCTCTTGCCCGGCCTGAGCAATTCTTCATTTCTGTGGTGGCGGGTATTTCCACCGCCCGCATTGAAAGTTTTTTTTCGCTGCCGGTGCCGGTAGTCCGGGTTATGCCTAATACTCCGTGCCTGGTGGGTGCCGGTGCTTCGGCTTTTGCCATGGGCAGCAGTGCCGGGGAGGAACATGCCCGGATAACGGAAACGCTGTTTGGGGCAGTGGGGCTGGCCGTGCAGGTGCCCGAACATACGATGGATGCGGTGACCGGACTTTCCGGCAGTGGTCCGGCTTATGTTTTTACAATTATTGAAGCTATGGCTGATGCCGCCGTGCGGGCGGGGCTGCCCAGGGACACGGCAACCAAATTGGCCGTGCAGACTTTGTTGGGAGCAGCTAAAATGGTGCAGGAGACAGGTGAACATCCTGCCCGGTTGCGAGACATGGTAACAACCCCCGGTGGCACTACAATTGCTGGGCTGCACGCGTTGGAAGCGGGTAAACTGAGGGCGACATTAATGGATGCGGTATTAGCAGCCGCCAACCGCTCCCGGGAACTTGGCGGGGGTACCAAATAGTTGGGGAGGTAAGGCTTTGGATTTAGTATTAGTAATCAGGGGAGTTTTTGCGGCTATCGAATGGTTGGTTTTTGCCCGGATTATTTTATCTTTTTTGCCTATGGTAATGCGGATTGATCCTTATCACCCCATTATTAAATTTGTGAACGATGCCACCGAGCCGCTGCTGGCGCCATTCCGGCGCTTGTTGCCGGGGCTGGGCGGTATTGATTTTTCGCCAATTTTGCTGTTTTTAGTTTTGAATTTTTTGGAGAAAATAATAATTAATATTGTATCGTGAGCATGAGCATTGCGGAAACGGATGGAAGTTGATGATTAACCGGGAAAAAATCATGGCTACGGTGGATAAAGCTGATGACAAAAATTTTCTGGCCCGTATTATGGACAGGTTCGAAGCGGTAATCCGCTACCAGGGGTACGAAGTTACAGATTTTTGCGACCCCGGCCGGCAGGCCATGGTGGATAAGGCTTTAAGCCGGTACAGTGCACCGGCTGGTGAGTGGCGCGGGGGCTATAATGACGCTGAGCGCCGGCGGCTGTTGATTTACCCGGATTTCATGGATTTGGCTACTTTGGATGATGGTATTGTATTGTTGGAGGTGGCCGGTAATTTTAAGTTTCAAAAAGTAACGCACCGGGATTTTCTGGGTTCCTTACTGGGTTTGGGAATAAAGCGGGAAAAACTTGGGGACATTATCATTACTGAACACGGTTGCCAGGTTTTTGTCGATACCGGGGTCAAAGATTACATCAGCTGGCACTTGCAAAAAATTCACCGGGTTACTGTCCGGGTGCAGGAAATTTCCCGGGATGCCCTGGCCTTACCTGACCGGAAGGTTTGGGAAGTGCCTGCTACGGTATCCGCGCTGCGGCTGGATGCGGTGATTAGTGCCGGGTTCGGTGATTCGCGGACAAAAATGGCGAGGGAAATCACTGCCGAAAAAGTTTATCTGAACTGGCAGGTTACCACTGACTGTGCCGCCGGCATTAAGGCCGGGGACGTTATTTCCGTAAGGGGTCGGGGCCGACTGGAAGTCAGTCAGGTCAAAGGCATGACAAAAAAGGGCCGGGTTGCTCTGGTACTTAAATGCTACCGATAGGGCAGCAATTTTTTTTCTTTCCGAAGGATTTTGCCACCCCGCTGTCGAATAAATATTTCCATTATAAGGTATGCTATAGGAGGTGGATGATTTTGGCTTTAACCCCGTTGGATATTCACAACAAGGAGTTTCGTAAGGCATTCAGGGGTTATGATGAGGAGGAAGTGGACGAGTTTCTGGATCATATCGTGCATGAATATGAGACGGTTTACAAGGAAAACGTGAATTTAAAGGAGACACTCGCTGCCAAGGAATCCAATATTGGCCAGTACAAAGACCTTGAGGATACTTTGAAAAAGACGCTGGTAATAGCCCAGCAGACTGCGGAAGAACTGAAGCAAAATGCCGCCCGGGAAGCGGAAACAATCCTCCACGAAGCCCGGTTAAAGGCGGAGCAGACAGTTGCCGCTGCGGCAGAAAAAGGCCGTTCAATTTTACAGGAATATGAAGAAGTCCAAAAACAGGCGCAGGTCTTCCGGGTCAAGTTTCGTTCTTTTTTACAAAGTCAGTTGGCGTTGGTAGAAGAACATGATCGGCAAGAAATACGTGAGGCCGCTTGCGCGTCTGAAGAGCTTTTGGCAGCGGCGGCTAAAACCGGGGATAATCTTGAATATTAAGGAATTCCCGGACGGTGTGGCCATTAAGGTCAGGGTGCAGCCCAGAGCAGTTAAAAATGAAATCAGCGGGTTGTTCGGTGATGCTCTGCGCCTGCGGTTAACGGCACCGCCGGTGGATGGGGCGGCTAACGCCGCATGTATTGACTTTTTTGCAAGGCTTTTTAGAATACCCAGGCAACAGATAGAAATAATCAGCGGTCATACCGGCCGAAATAAGATTATAAAGGTTTATGGGATAAAAAGGGATGAGGTTGAAACTCTTTTTTTATCCTAAATATTGTGAATATTTCAAATTTCTGATTTGGTGATTTATGTTATTAGGCATTTCAAAGGGTGAAGGAGGGAAGGGTCCGGGCGGGACGGACCCGACAAAATGAATTTGGTAGTGATTAGCTCCTCACAATTGGGCTCGGTTTTTATTAAGGAAAACCTGGCTAAGCAGGAGAAATTGGAGTATCCAGGGTTAACGGTTACCAGGGGCAAACTGCAGGGTCACCGGATTACATTGATTGAACCGGTGGAAGGAGCCGAACAGGTGCAGGTCAGTTCGGAAATATTAGTGAACGATCTGGCCGCCAAGTATGTGGTTTCATTAGGTAAGGCAGAGTGCCAGCTGAATTCACTAGTGCCTGGGGATATTGTGGTTTCAGCGGAGGCGGCCGACCAGAAGCTTATTGACATGGCGCTTAGGGCTGTAGAAAAGTTTGGACCTGATGAAAAGGCTTGCAAGGTTGTTGTGGGCAGGGTAATATCGGAACCGGTAGTTCCGGCGGGAAAAGCACCCGGCAGAAAGCAAATAAAAGAAATACACTGTGTGGACCCCGCGGGTTTTATGCAGGCCAAAGACTGGTCGGCAGAGAAAATACCCTTTGTGCTTATTAGAACCATTACTTCTAGCAAAAGTGGTGAGGATGGCGATTTGGCAAGGTTTAACTGGGATATGGCGAAAAGGAATTTCTGGCTGGTTAAGGGAATTCTTGATGCCGCCAAAAAAAATACCGGCCGCAAATTAGCCCAAAGTTGACTTCCCGGAGAGATATAAGTATAATTATATATTAGGATAAAAACAAAGACAAAGAACGGGTCAGTAAGTGACGTTATGCGGGAAAGCGAGCCTGGTACGGTGAGAGCAGGCCCTGGCGGCGGTGCTGAAGATCGCCCGGGAGTTGTTCCGCCGAAACCGCCAGCTATGTGGAAATCTATTCACATACTGCGTGGATAAGCAGAACCGGTCGCAGCCGTTATCTGCATTTACTTGAGCGCCGGGCAGTGCAGTCTGGAAGATAGGGTGGTACCGCGGGAAATTCCTCTCGTCCCTTTTTGGGGACGGGGGTTTTTTGTTGTAAAAAGATACTCTTGATTAAATAATACTGGTTTTTAGAATGGAGGAGGAGCAATACCTGTGGAAAAAGTTGATTACAGTAAGACCCTGAACCTGCCGCAGACAGATTTTCCGATGCGGGCTAACCTGCCTGAGCGGGAGCCGGAGATTCTGCAGCATTGGGACGAAATGGATGTTTACCGGCAGGTGCAGCTTAAAAACAAGGGCCAGCAAAAATTTATCCTGCATGACGGACCCCCCTATGCCAACGGAGATATTCATTTGGGTCATACCCTGAATAAGGTGTTGAAGGATATTATTGCCAAGTTTAAGTCCATGGACGGTTTTGACGCCCCATATGTGCACGGTTGGGATACGCATGGCCTGCCCATTGAGCAGCGGGCAATCAAAGAACTGGGTATTAACCGGCATGCCGTGGGAGCGGTGGAGTTTCGCCGGCGCTGCAAGGAATATGCGTTGAAATATGTAGAGATTCAAAAGGGCGAGATGCAGCGGCTGGGGGTTCGTGGTGACTGGGAAAACTCGTATCTTACCTTGCTGCCGCACTTTGAGGCCAAACAGATTGAAGTTTTTGGGGAAATGGCCAAACGGGGCTATATTTATAAAGGTTTAAAGCCTGTTTACTGGTGCGCGCATTGTGAAACCGCCCTGGCAGAAGCCGAGGTAGAATATGCGGACAAAAAATCTGCTTCCATATATGTGAAGTTTGCCGTTTGTGAGGGAAAAGGCAAATTACCGGAGCAAAACACATATGTGGTGATTTGGACTACCACTCCGTGGACGCTGCCGGCAAATATGGCCATAACGCTGCATCCGGATTTTGAGTACAGCCTGATTGATGTAAATGGGGAAAACCTGCTGGTGGCTTCGGAATTGACGGATAGTTTTCTGGACGCGGTAGGCCAGGCCCACAGCGGGGTGCTAGGAACTTTCCGCGGTGCAGAACTGGAAGGAATCAAAACCCAACATCCATTTTTGGACCGGCATTCTGTGCTCATTCTGGGCGAACATGTTACCCTGGAGCAGGGTACCGGCTGTGTGCATACTGCTCCAGGGCACGGGGCGGAAGATTTTGAAATAGGCAAAAAGTACGGCCTGCCGGTGGTTTCACCGCTGGATAATCGGGGCGTATTTACTGCCGAAGGTGGTTTTGTTGAGGGCAAAAATACGGATGAAGCTAATAAGGCAGTAGTGGTGAAGCTTGGAGAACTGGGCGCTTTGATGAAGATGCATTGGATTCAGCACCAGTACCCGCATTGCTGGCGCTGCAAGACCCCTATTTTGTTTCGTGCTACCGAGCAGTGGTTTGCTTCTATCAATGGTTTCCGGCAGCAGGCGCTGGCAGAAATCGACCGGGTACAGTGGATTCCGGCCTGGGGCCGTGATCGTATTTATAACATGATTGCCGACCGGGGAGACTGGTGTATATCCCGTCAGCGCACCTGGGGTGTACCTATACCGATTTTTTATTGCGCCGCCTGTGACAAAGAAATTATCACCGATGAAACTGTCAAACATATATCCGGACTGATCAGGGAACATGGTTCGGATGTCTGGTTTGCTCGGGAGGCCGAAGAATTAGCCCCGGCCGGTCTGCACTGTCCCGCCTGCGGCAGCAGCGAACTCCGTAAAGAAACCGACATCATGGATGTTTGGTTTGACTCCGGATCCAGCCATAAGGCAGTGCTTGATCAGCCGGAATACTGGCCTGACCTTAGCTGGCCGGCCGACCTTTACCTGGAAGGCAGTGACCAGCACCGCGGCTGGTTCAACTCATCTTTATGCACTTCTGTAGCCACTACCGGCCGGGCACCATATAAGGCAGTGCTGACGCACGGTTTTGTGGTAGATGAACAGGGCCGCAAACAGTCCAAGTCGCTGGGCAATGTTACCGACCCGCTGGATGTAATTAAACAGATGGGGGCCGATATTTTGCGGCTTTGGGTATCGTCTATTGATTACCGGTCAGATGTAGCCTGTTCGCCCAGCATTTTGAAGCAGATGGCTGAGGCCTACCGCAAAATCAGGAATACCTGCCGTTATTTGATTGGCAATCTGTATGATTTTGAGCCAACTAAAGACACTGTACTTTACGAACAATTGGGTGAACTGGACCGCCTGGCTTTGTTGAAACTGCATAAATTAATAAAGCGGGTTACCGGTGCTTACCGGGATTATGAGTTTCATATTGTATATCATGCGGTGCATAATTTTTGTACTGTGGACATGAGCGCTTTTTATCTGGATATCATCAAGGACCGTCTGTATACTTCCCGGCCTGATGCGGTGGAACGGCGGGCTGCGCAGACGGTGATGCATGAAATCATTAATGCCCTAGTCAGGCTACTGACCCCGGTGCTAGCTTTCACCGCCGAGGAAATCTGGCGTTACCTGCCGAAAACGGATGCTGCGCCGGCAAGTGTGCAGATGACTGATTTGCCCGAGGTGCGGGAGATGTACATTGACCCGGCACTGGAAGAAAAGTGGGACCGGCTGCTCAAGGTCCGGGAGGAGATTGCCCGGGCCCTGGAAAGTGCGCGGAAGGAAAAAGTGATTGGTCATTCGCTGGATGCGGCAGTAGAGATTTATGCCGATGCCGCGCTGGCTGAGTTTTTGAAACCACTGGCCGGGGAGCTGGCCACCATTTTGATTGTCTCAAAAGTTGATTTATACGGACCGGGACAGCTCGTGCCGGATAATGCCAAAGCTGCAGTAGGACTGCCCGGGCTTAGCGTGGCGGTTAGTCAGGCCGCCGGTGGAAAGTGTGAGCGGTGCTGGATTTACGATGAAGGCGTGGGCAACGATGGGGCGCACCCAGCCCTTTGTCCCCGTTGTGCCGGTGTAATCAAAGGTATTTAGTGCTGGCTTTTCAGAACAAATAATAATATAATTAATATAGAAACAGATGTTGCCGAGAAAGGGGGAGTAACAGTGTCAGAATTTAAATGCGCCAACTGTGAGTTGTGCGGCAAAGAGGTGCCCGCCGACCTGACTTGCACGATGATTCTGAATGACGAGAAAAAAGAAGAAAAAGCCTGCTGGTGTATTTGTAAAGACTGTTTGGAGACGTTTCAGGACAATATTGCTAATTATTATAAAGAACTTATTAATGATAAAAAATAAAGTTTTCCAAAAGTGTGCTGGGGAAATAAGCGGCACGCTTTTTCTTTGTTTTTTGAACAGGTGCAGGGGATTTCCGCGGCGGCATCTATTTCTATGTTTCTTTTGAATTAATAACCGGTTGACAGGCGGCTAATATGAGGGTAGAATATGACATATACCCCATGCGGGTATTGGGTGATTTTTTTTAGGAAGGGTGATGTTGAAAATGGCCATTACGAAAAAAAGAGTACTCAGCAGTTTCGTATTAATGTTGTTATTGGCAAGTTTTCTGGCTGCAGGCTGCAGCAGTACCGGGGCAACCAAAGCACCGGCAGCCGGTGAGACACCGACGGCTACCGAAGTCAATTATAAGGATATTTCTGCGGAAGAGTTAAAAACGATGATGGAAACCAACAAAGATCTGCTGGTCGTTGATGTCCGGGAAAAAGAGGAGTATGACCAGGGCCATATTGACGGCACGCAGTTGATGCCGACCAGTGAGTTTCAAGAACGGTTCACTGAGCTGCCGAAGGATAAACCAATCGTGCTGGTTTGCCGTTCAGGCAGGAGAAGTGCCGAGGCTGCAGGATTCTTGGTGCAGCAGGGGTATACCGAGGTATATAACCTGAGCGGCGGTGTGAATAGCTGGACTTATGGCCTGAAAAAGTGATCAGTTTGCCGGTGAGGTGACACAGGAGTAGTTATTGTTTTTTGCTAAACAGGCTGAAAAACAGCAGAAAAAGGGGCAGCCCGAGTTGTACCGGCAGTGCGATATACTGCCAGCCGTGCTCAAGATAATTTAAAAAATAAACTCTGTTGAAGGCGGTCGCATAGGTCAGGACGATCATAATAATACCTGCTGCTATTACCGGCCACTTGTTTTGCTCTTTAAGACCCATTGTCTGCCGGCAGGCCAGGGTAGCGCAGTATGTGAGAAAACCGGCTTGCACCAGCATGCTCCAATACCACAGTCCCACCATAAAGGATTCAAATCTGTGCAGGTATTCGGTTATCTGGATAGCCCGCACCAGATCCATGCAGGCGACCCGCATTAGAGCCGTTACATGTGGACCCATGACCATTAACTCGGCAAGAATATAAAATATGCAAATTAACCCGCCGACAGTTATGCCTGACAAGGCCGCCCCGGCGGCTTTTTTTTGCTCTTTGACCATGGGCAGGGCCATGGCTATTACCGGCAGTATTTGCCCGACAAAGGAGTTTGCGGTCAGGGTGGCAGCACCAATGGCCGACAACCCGACATCCAATAGCGGCAATACCCGGTGGAAGTCAATTTCATGTAAAGAGGCCAGAAAAACCAGGCTGGAGAAAACAATGGCCATGAAAAAACCAATCACCCCAATCCGGGCAATAACCTCGGGCCCTTGCCAGACAAGGAAACCAACTATTAGTACATGAGTGACGGTAATTACTCCGAAAGGAGTTTCCGGCAGCAGAAAATCATTTATGTGATGGACATAAATAGAGACTGATTGGTTTGCCGCCAGCAGGAAATATAAAACCATGCCCAGTCCAATAAATTTGCCCAATAAAGTCCCCAAAAGCTGTTGACTGTATTGGACCATGGTCCGGCCAGGGAATTTTTGCCCTATATGGATCAACATAAGGGCCCAGAGCGCTGTGATTAACAGGGCTAACACGCCGCCCAACCACATATTGCGGCCAGCCTCTCTGGCCATCATGCCGGCGCCGTAACCTATGATAGTGGGCCAAAGCAGACAGGTAACAAGCATCCGGAATTGGGTGTTATTGATAATGACTTTTTCATTGGCTGGTTTCATGCATACCTTACCTTAATATTAATCTTCCCGACGTGCGGGATATTTTTTTTCCGACTTCAGAGATTTTGCAAACAGGGCGATGCGGGGAATTTTGGCCTCTACCATGATAGTAACCGGCATTTCTTTAAAAAGCCGGGGCCATCTGTCCATTAGCATCCGGTGCCATTCCTGGTTATGCTGGTAGTGAAAGACCTGGTTGAAACCGGGAAAATCCAGGCCCAATTCCTGTTGGGCGACTCGGGTAGCTACCCGGATGTCTTCCGTAACGGCTGCTGTCAGGGCTTTTTCCAGCTGGCGCAGGTTTTCGGGTCGGTTGAAGTCAGTTGTACAGGCCTGTTCGCTGAGGTTGCCGCTGGCCTTTGCCATTATAGTTAGTTGCGGCTGCTGTTTTTTGATTTCGCTTTGGTAATCTATATGCCCCCCGGTGATTTCGATGGAAAGAGGGCGTTCATCCAAAGGGCAGGGGACAACCATAACGGCGCTATGCATTTTATCTTTCAGCCAGAGCAGGCCCCGGGTTTCCTGTTCGTCCAGCCAACCGGTCATTTTGTCCGCACCGAAGATGGCGGCACCGGCCAGTCTGGTGGTAAGCCCGGCCGGTCCCGCGGTGACGGTAATTTTGGCGGCTACCGGATATGTGGCCGGACTCAGGTAGTCCTCCAGGAAATCTTTTAGCATGATGCCGTAACCTTTACCGGGCCAGACGCGCTGCGCGGTAACTTTTTCCAGGGAGGCGGCCAGGACTTCTTCCATGCCGGGCCCTTTTGTCAGCATTTTGCCGGCATCTGCAGGCACTACGGCAATCCAGGTCCTTAAACGCAGTTCCGGATTACGGCTAAAAAAGTCCAGGATTTCGGCAATATCCCGGCGGGCCATTTTTTCGCCAATAAGGATTATCTTGTTATGGGACCAAAAAATACGCCGGGAAGAGAAGGTGGCCAGGTCCCGGATGGCCTCAAAAATTGTTTTACCAGTAGCGGTGGCAATCCAGTAGGGTTTTTCGGACTCGGTGCCGCCGCCGGTAGGGCTCTTGCTATAGGTGCTGGGCTTGGCTATTTGTACCGTTACTTTTATCCTGCCATTCCCGGCATCGTCCAGGGCAATACCCATAACAAAGGCCAGTTCATCTATTTCCCGGGCGTTCCAACAGCCTGCCGGTATGAGGAGCAGGACCAGCATGAGGCCTAAAATAATAAGTCGCTGTTGCATTAAGGCACCTCGTTGTATGTTTTTAGTGTCCTTTATCTTCAAATGAACCTGGTTTCTGACCGGGTTGCTGCCTTTTTTTGGCTGCCCCGGCAATCATGCTGGGACGCCGGAACATGGACCACCAGGGGCTTCTTACTGCCAGGTCTTTAAAGTCACTTGTATTAACCGAAGTAATTGGATCCAGGTAGTTTACCCCGAAGGAACGCATACTGCCCATATGAATCAAAATAATGCTCAAGCCGGCTAAAATACCAAACAGGCCCAGCGCGGAAGCCAGTAACATCAGCGGGAATCTGAGCAGTCGGCCGGCTGCGGCGGCATTGAATGCCGGTACGGCAAAAGAACTGATCCCGGTCAGGGCCACAATAATCACCATAGTCTGGGAGACAATGCCAGCCTCCACCGCGGCCTGGCCAATCACCAGTGCGCCTACGATACTTACTGCCTGGCCGGTGGGGCGGGGCAGCCGGATACCCGCTTCCCGCAGAATCTCGAATGTAGCTTCCATTATCAGAGCCTCTCCAATGGCCGGGAAAGGCACCCCTTCCCTTGAAGCGGCAACAGATAAGGCCAGGGGTGTGGGGATCATTTCCTGATGAAAACTGGTCAGGGCTATATAAACGGCCGGCAGGGTCACGGATATAAGGTAGGCGGCAATCCTCACCAGCCGCATCAATATGCTCAGATAGTACCGTTCGTAATAGTCTTCTGAGGCCTGGATAAACTGTACAAATACCGTGGGCACCATCAACACAAAAGGGGTGGTATCCACCAGAATTGCTACCCGGCCTTCCAGGATTGCCGCCGCCGCCTTATCCGGTCTTTCGCTGTGCTCAATCTGGGGAAAAGGTGACAGGGGGTTATCTTCAATCAATTCTTCAATATAACCGCTCTCCAGCACACTGTCGATTTTAATCCGCTGCAGTCTTTTTTTAATTTCCGCAACCACCTCCGGTTTGGCTACTCCCTCCAGATAAACCAACATAACGTCAGTCTGGGTGCGTTCACCTACCTTGACCCCGTCGATACGCAGGTCCGGACTTTTAATCCGCCGCCGAATCAGGGCAGTATTGTTGCGGATGGTCTCGGTAAACCCATCCCTTGGCCCCCGCACCACGCCTTCGGTGATAGGTTCCGAAACGGAACGGTCTTTCCAGCCCCGGCTGCCAATGGCTAGGGCTTTATCAACACCGTCTAAAAGGAATATTGTATCTCCGGAAATTATTTCCCGCACAACTTCTTGAATGGTTTTATCTTCCTTAAGCAGGAGGTTGGAAATGCCGTATTGTTTAATACGCCGAAACAGGTCAGCCCGGCTCATTGGTTCCCGGAAACGAATATCCAGCATCAGGGCATTAAGCACATGCTTGTTTACCAAATTTCGCTCAGCCATACCGCCCAGCGCAATAATCGCCGCCCTGATCTTATCGTCTGCAGCCAGCGTGAACTCTCTGATTATTAAATCCCGGGCATTGCCCATAACCTGCCTGACCATTTCCAGGTTAAGCTCCAGGTTAGTGGTCAAAGGCTGCTGCACCAGGTTGGTGGTCAAAGGCTGTTGCTGATCTGTTGTGGTTGGGTCTTTGAGATTGTCCAGGGCTTTTTTTTCCCCGGGCTTAACCCAACCAAAGTTCTTTTTCCAGATGCGCATAATGAGAACCTCAGTCTTTTTGCTGTTTCATTTTTTTGGTCAGCAGGCCGCCGATTTTGCCGGTTTCCGCAGCGCTCAAGCCGCCCCAGCCTTCATGCTGCAGCTTATAAAGCAAGCCCAGCTCGGCGGCAATTTCTATTTTCATTAAGTCCCGCTGGGTGGCGGGTTTTCTTTTATTTTTCTTTTTTTTGGTATTCGTCATCAGGCAGCACCTCGCTGTTAGTATTTACGGAAAATGTAAAATTTACAAAAAAAATTTTTATAAAATGCCGGTTTTAGGGGCTGGCAGGATTTGCATGCAATTTGTAGAATACGTACCAGCGCCGGCAGAATGTTTAAAAAGGGGGTTGACTGATGAACATTCAGATTTTTGGGGTGAAGAAATGCTTTGATACAAAAAAGGCGGAACGATATTTTAAGGAGAGGAATATTCGGTATCAGTTTATTGATTTAATGATAAAAGGTTTGAGCAAGGGTGAACTGCAGAGCGTCAAGGCCGCTGTCGGACTGGAGAAGCTGATTGACAGCGCTGCCCGGGATTATAAAAGACTGAATTTGGACCGCATCGTTGGCGCTAGTGTGCGGGAGGAAATACTGTTAAAAAACCCAAGTCTTTATCAGACCCCTATTGTGCGTAATGGCAGGCTTGCTGCGGTGGGCTATGCACCGGAGGTATGGCAAGGCTGGGAATAGCAAGCTATATTCACCATGCTTATAATTATTTGACAACAAATGAAAAGTTTGATAAATTACTTCTAGACGACCGGTCTAATAGTTGTTTGATAGGTGTGAGCTAATTGGATAAAAGACTGGAAATTATCGAAATCATTGCTGACTTAATACATCAGTACGGATACAACAATGTCGGTAGCAATGGGCGATTATTTGCCGGGCGAACCAAGTGATTTCATTGCCTTTAGGGTTGAATTGGAAAAAGTTACCGTGATTGACAATGCCGTTAGTTTTGGTCACAATGAGCAGGTGGCATACAGATAAATATGGATAAAAAACATGTCCGGGAGTATTTTTTAAGTAAGCCTGGGGCATCGGAAGAAGTGCCCTTTAATATGCCTGTGCCGGTTTTTAAAGTCGGGGATAAGATGTTTGGCCTGATAAATATACATGAACCGGACCGGCCCAGCATCAATCTGAAGTACCCAAAAGAAAAGATTAATGAGCTGCGTTTTGCTTTCAGTGAAATCCAACCCGGTTATCATATGAATAAAGATAATTGGAACACTGTATATCTGGACGGTAATTTACAAGAGGAATTTGTCAAAGATTTAGTTGATATTTCTTATAAACTAGTGTTCGAATCTCTGCCTAAGAAGAAAAAACAAGAGATATCGGGTGCATAGTTTGAGCCGTATCTTATGGCGAGTGGTAGTATAAATTACCAGGGGCAGACCCAAAAATGATTGGATCCGCCCCTTTGATATTGCGGAGGGAATCCGAAAAAAATATGAGTAAAAAAAATAACATGACAGACTGATGTCATGTTTATAATGGTATAATCGAGAAAAAACGAGGAGGCTAAGGTTATGGATTACAAATTTGAGTTAAGTGAACAGCCGGCCCAGCCGGTACTTTCCATGCGGACCAGGACAGCAGTAGGGAATTTGCCGCAGGAGCTGGGAAAAGCATATGGGGCTATTATCGCTTATTTAAATGAAATCGGTGAAAAACCGGTGGAAGCGGCTTTTTCCGCTTACTACAACATGGATATGTCAGACCTCGATGTGGAGATGGGTTTTCCTGTTTCAAAGCCCCTGGCCGGAAAAGGCGAAATTAAGGCCGGTGAAATTCCGGCCGGGAAACAGGTATCCTGTATGTATAAAGGGCCATATAAAAAGATGGAACCTGTTTATAATGCCATCATGCAGTGGATTAATGAAAATGGTTATACTCCGACAGGTGTGGCTTACGAGTTTTATTACAATTCCCCTATGGAAGTGCCGGAAAGCGAGCTATTGACCAAGGTTGTCTTTCCTCTTAAATAAGGGAAGCTTCAGGACATAAACACTTTCCCCTCATCACCGTCGACTATAATTTCCTGACCATCCCTGATAATCTTCATCGCGCCGGGGATGTTGACTACCGCCGGGACACCGTATTCCCGGGCGACTATGGCCCCGTGGGCCAAAAAGCCACCGGTCTCCATCACGATGGCGGAAACCTTTAAGAACAACGGGGTCCAACCCGGGTCTGTAGAAGGGGCCACAAGAATATCACCAGGCTGAAGTTTTCCACCTTCGTAGGGATGGGTTATCAGTCTTGCGGTACCGGCGGCTTTGCCGGCGGCAACCCCCAGGCCCTGTAAAGCATTGCCCTCAGCATGAATCTCCTGTTTAGCGAACTGTGGGGTTTCCCCGACGATGAAATCGGGCGGAGACATAGCTGCCTGGTCCAGTCTGGCTGCTTTTCGTTCACTGACCAGGATAGCCAGCCCTTTGCCGTCCCAGTAGCCCGATATGACAGAAATAATTTCTGCCAGTGTACAGTGATAGATATCAGCCTGCTCATTGAGCACACCCCGGTTATACAGCCGCCGGCCCAACTCCTGGCCCGCCTTGCGGAGTGGCGCATACAGCAGGATAAATACCGACTTGGCCATTTCCCGCAGTTCAACACTTTTTTCCACCTGTTTGAGCAGGGTTTTTACCAGCCAGCGTCGGTAAATGGGCATTTCGCGGTTTATTTTGGCCCAGGCCTGCTCTCTTTTTTCCCTCTGGGAATTCCTGATTTTGCCGAGGTCCGACGTTTCCAGCATACTCCTGATAATATCCAGCGGGTAGGCAGGGTCTTCATGCCACCTGGGATTTATTATGTCCATTTCATAAACCGCTCGGTGGCCGTATTCCTCCAGGAATTTTCGGAAACCCTGCTTGAAGGGGGAGTTTTCGGGCAATTCGTTTTCCCAGTTCAGGGGGGTGTATTCCGGGGCAGAGAAGAAGCTTTTTGCGTGGGCGTCAGTCCTGGCGGTTGCGGCCAGTTCAACCAGCATATAACCCTGCTCGGCGCTGGTTATTTTTGCGGCCCCGGCCAAAAGGGCGTTGGCGAGGGCATTGCCTTTGCCGGGCCAGGATTTGTCCAGCAGCTTTACTAGCATCAGGTTGGGCAGGGACCCTGATGCGGAAATTAATCCAAAGACTGGGGCAAAATCCGCGGCTATCAGTGCGGCCGGATTGTACAGTGCTAAGAAATCATGACTTGAAAAGTTTTGATAGTCTTTTTGCAACAGGGACTTTAGCTGTGCGCGTAATTTGCTGAAGGAAGCTTCAGCTTTCTTTTTTGTTTTGGAGGTTTCCCGGCCAAATTTAAGTATCCTGTACTTTCTTTGCAATATCCTGAGCAGGGTTCTTTTTTCATTGATTTCTATTTCCGGCTCATGTCCACCGTAAGTCTTATTTAGTTCATCCGGTTTAAGATCAATGGAGTCATAACAGATCCACTGAAAGGCGGCCATATTAAGGTAACCCCGGCCCTGAAACAGCTTTATATACTTGATTCCATCAGGGATTTGATACCCTATGGCGCTGAAGGGGGCGGTAAGGGCGAGGCCAGCAATCCAGGTCCAACTTGCATTCAGGGTAGATGCCACCATTGGCATGGTATCTTTGAGGTTGGTATTTGACCAGAGTTCGGGCTGGTTCCGGAGTTCGGGGAAGGTGTATCTTGGCAGGACGGTTACCGGACGGGCCTGAACCAAATAGAAGTTGCGGCCGTTAAAGACCCATTCCACATCCTGATGCAGCTCATTATTTCCCAAAGAGGAAAATATCCTTAAAACCAAATAACTCAGTTTAATGATGTCCTCATCTGAAAGTGCCTGTTTTTGCTGGTTTTGGTCATTTATCCTGAATTCTGTCCCGCCGCCTTCCCGAAGGACGGTTAGCCCCTCTTTGCGTCCGGTTGTTTTATTGCCTATGTTCAAAAGGAAGGATGAATTATTTATATAATATCTGTCAGGGTCCACGCTGCCTGACACCACGGATTCTCCTAAACCGAAATTTGCGTTTACTGTAACAATATCTTCCCGGCCTGTATAGGGGTCACAGGAAAAGGCAATGCCGGAGGCATCAGCATGAACCATTTCCATAATGACTACCGCCGGTAAAACTTTGTTGTCATTGATGCCCATTTTCCTTCTGTAGCTGACTGCCCGCTCCGTCCAAAGGGAAGCGTAACACCCTTTGATTGCCGATATTATGTTTTCGACGCCCTGAACATTCAAAAACGAATCGTGAATTCCGGCAAAAGAAGCCCTGCGTGAATCTTCCGCCGTGGCGGAAGACCGCACCGCTAATGGTTTGGCGGAAATCCCCAGATCGAGCAAACCGGCTCCCAGTGTCGACAGAATATGTGTAGGAAAACTACTATTGTGAAATCTTTCTCTAATCCGGGCGAGCTTATTCCCGGTCTCTTTTTCTCCTATCATGTTGATTGTAATTGTAGAGATTTCAGCCAGGAGCTGCTGCAAATTATTACAGGCAACAAATTGCCTGTAGGCTTCGGCAGTGAGAACTCCTCCAAGCGGAACTTTAAAACCATACCTGTCAAGTCTGCCGAGGTTCCAGCCTTTTCCTCCGACTATGGCCGTGCCTGCTTCAAAAGCCTGTAGCCAATTAAGAAAGGTGTTACATGCCATCAGTGTTCCTCCTTTTTAACGGCTCCGGCAAGGAAGATATCAACATTTTGGGCAATGGATTTTTTTAACGACCGGCCTTTTTTTCCCCGTACCAGGTCAATAATTACAAGGGCAAAAACCAATTCCAGGTGATTAGCCAGGACATTGGCGGGCAAATCTGTTCTTAGTTCACCTGACTGCCGGCCAAGTCTCACGATTTCTTCCACTAGGTCATAAGCGCCGCTCCTGATGCTGTCATCTTCCTGCAGTTGAAATTTCTCATGCATCCGGTAGGCAAAATAGATGCGAAATAGCTCTTCGTTCATTGTCGCCCATTCAAGCATTCCGGTGAGCAATTCGATAATCCGGGTTCTAGTATCCGGGATCTGCCGCAGCATTTGTATTTTGGCCGGGCTGGTTTTCTTTGTTAACCTCTGCACATATTCAGTCAGAATAGCTTCCTTAACCGGGAAATGGTTATACAATGTCCGCCTGGCAATATCGGCTGTTGCCGCAATCTGCTCCATGCTGGTGGCAGCAAAACCATTTTTTTCAAAAAGAGCCACCGACGTGTCAATGATTTTCTGCCGGGTTTGTTCCTTTTTTCTCTCCTGCCTGCCGTCTTCTGACGAATAATCCGGAACCATTTCGGCCACCTTCCTTTACAATGAGCATTAATGCACACTGTGCACTTAATTAATGTTATTATACCTTAATTATTTATATTTTTCAATGGCTGATATGATTCCCGATCCCCCGTCAACACGACCGGAATAAAGACTAACCCAGATTCGCCATAATGTATTCTTCAAATCTGTCCAGGCAAGTGGGCAGGTTTTTTCGTCCATAGCCCACCCGGAAAAATTTGTCACCAAAATCATAAAGCTTGCCCGGGAGCAGCAGCACACCTTTTTTTTCCACCAGATCGGCAATGATTTCGCTCATTTTTTGTGCGCCGTTGATTTTGGGAAAAGCAATGGGTCCGGCTTTTGGCCGGTACCAGGTAAAGAGGTGCCTGTATTTTAGGAAAAAGTCATCCAGCAGGGCCAGGTTTTTATTGATAATATCGAGATTCCGGTGAACTAGCTGTTTTTTGTGACGTAAAGCAATCAGCGCCAGAAATTCGCTGGGGGCGCTGTTACATATAGTGGTATAATCTTTAAAGGCGGCCATGGCCTGGTAGATTAGCGGGTTTTTGGTGGCAATCCAGCCAATTCGCAAGCCCGGCAGGCCAAAGGATTTTGACATGACACCGAGCGAAATGGCATTTTCGTAAAGGTCGCAAGCCCAGGGCAGTGTATCATCAGCATCATATTCCAGGTATTTATAGACCTCGTCGGCAAAAAGCAGTATATTTTTTGGCCGGGCAGTTTCAATAATTTCATCCAGCTCCCGGTGAGATAATAAGAACCCGGTGGGGTTATGAGGGCTGTTGATGATGATGGCTTTGGTGTTTTCTTTTACTGCCGCTTTTAAATCATCAATAGGCAATGTCCAGCCGCTTTCCTCCGGACGCATTACCCATTTGGTAACTTCACAGCCAATGGCCTGCGCCACTGCAAACAGGGACTGGTAGCAGGGAGATTGCACGATTACATGATCCCCGGGGTTTAACGCGACCTGCATAAAATTAAATATTGCCTCTTCGGCACCGGTGTGCACCAAAATCTCCTGGGGGCTAATGTGCTGATAGAGTTTGCAGATTTCATCCCGCAGTTCCGGGTTGCCCCGGGATTCGGTATAGCCCAGCCAGAGCTCTTTTAAGCCGGCTTCCGCAGTCGGTTCCAATGACAGTATTTCCTGTACGGTAAAAGCCTCACAGTCGGAACAACACATCAAATAGGGAGCTTTAAATTCGTATTGGGCAAAGAATCTTTCGAGTCTAAATGTCGGCAATGGCATGAATTGCACCGTCCTTTTTTCTTTTTATGTTAATATGGTAAAGGTTAAATGGCAAATATTTTATTTTTTGTAAAGACAATTTTTATAAATTGGTGTACTATAGTAGTAAGAGTTCAGCAAGTTAAAAAAATCACTATTGGGGGATAAATCAGTATGCGGGTTCTGGTAAGTGATGTGATGTCAAGAGGTGTACTAAAATTAAAGAAAACTGACACTCTGCAGGAAGTAGCCCGGATTTTTGTGGATCGGGTGATTGACGGGGCACCGGTGGTAGATGAGAATGGTAAAATAATCGGTGTTTTTACCAAGACACATTTAATGAAGGCATTCGGTAAACCGGGGGATACGCCTATCGAAAGACTGATGAACAAAAATGTGATTACCATAGGTGAAAGCATGCCGGTGGAGGAAGCACTGAATATTCCGGTTGGTCGTTTACCGGTGGTGGACCAGCAGGGAGTGATGGTCGGCTGGCTGACCAGGACGGATTTGGCATTTGCTTTTCTGGATAATTACAAAAAAGCCGTGGAAGGGCTGGAAACAATTTTTGATGCCACATTTCAGGGCATGCTGGCGGTAGACAGTGAAGGCATTATTACTCAGATTAACCGGTCATTGAAAAGAATGTGGGACTTTTGGGAGTATTCTTATGAAGGCTTGCATGTCTCGGAGGTTTTCCCCGGTCTGGGCATTGATCAGGTGTTAAAAACCGGTGAACCGGTACTGGGCTTGCGATTAGAGATTCATGACAAGTTAAATACCATTGATATTACACCTATAGTCCGGCAGGGCAGTGTGGCCGGTGCCGTGGCGGTAGTACGGCAGGAGTAATCGGGTAAAGGGTCGGCGGCTGTTTTAGGCTGTTGGCCTTTTTTGGTTGCGTTGTCAGTATTTTTAAGCGGCGCGAAGCGGTGGTGAAGGATTGAAAGCACAACGGCCCCATGTTACAATCAGAGGTGTAATATCGGTTTTTTCTAACCGTACTTCCAGGAGACCGGCGGCACAGCTGAGTCAAGTCGGGAGCAGAGAAAGGTGGCGGCGGCATGTTTGATTTAATGTCGGAAGAACACATCAAACGCTATAGCCGGCATATATTGCTGCCGGAAGTAGGCGGTGTGGGACAGGCTAAGATTTCTGCCGGCAAAGTGCTGGTGGTCGGAACCGGCGGTCTGGGCTCACCGGTTGGCTGGTATTTGACCGCTGCCGGAGTTGGCACCTTGGCACTGGTAGATGATGATGTGGTCGAAATGAGTAACCTGCAGCGCCAGGTTGTCCATGCCACCCCTGATATTGGCCGGCCGAAAGTGGAGTCGGCCAGGGAGAAACTGGCGGCTTTAAACCCTGAGGTAGAGATTGTAACATACGGGTTCCGGGTTACATCGGCCAATATCATGGAGATAATTAAGGATTTTGATATTGTTGTAGACGGCACAGATAATTTTGCCACCCGGTTCCTGATCAACGATGCCTGCGTAATGGTGCACAAGCCTTTTGTACACGGCAGTATTCTGCGTTTCTTTGGCCAGTTGTTCACCTATGTGCCGGGGGCGGGGCCTTGCTACAGGTGTATTATTGCCGCCCCGCCGCCGGCTGGCGCGGCACCAACCTGTGCCGAGGCCGGGGTGCTGGGG